>NZ_JBSQAV010000019.1:0-520 GCF_053851515.1 Mycoplasma sp. 773 | reverse complement strand
TCTGCATTTCCATCAATAAGATTTAAGGAATTTACTAACGCTTGAGAACAGGAAAAAATAGGAAATATATTTACAATAACTAGAGGTTATGTACTTGGAAAAGAAAAATTATCATTAGAAAAAAATGCTTATTTTAAATACCCAGTTTTCTCATCACAAACTGGAAATAATGGTTTAATGGGGTATTATAATTCATATTTATTTGATAAAGCCATAACTTGAACAACAGATGGAATATATGCTGGAGATGTAAAATATAGAGATGAAAAGTTCTATTGTACTAATGTCTGCGGTGTTTTATTAAATGATAATGGTTTTATAAACTTGTGTAATGCATTATCAATAAACAAGGTTTCTAAAAAGCATGTTACGAAGGTGGGAAATCCTAAATTAATGAATAATGTAATGAAAGAAATTTTATTTAAATATAGCAATAATTTAAGAGAGCAAAAAAGAATTTCATCAATTTTTAACAACATAAACACCCTCATCACCCTTCATCAGCGTAAGTTAAATGCCT
>NZ_JBSQAV010000018.1:0-526 GCF_053851515.1 Mycoplasma sp. 773 | reverse complement strand
GTTTTTTTGATATTTTCTAAGGCATTTAACTTACGCTGATGAAGGGTGATGAGGGTGTTTATGTTGTTAAAAATGATTGAAATTTTGCTTTGTTCATTTATATTACAAATTTTAATAAATATATTCATTAATGTACTAGCATTGAGTTTAAAACGCTCACCTCCAACTAATAATGAACTTCAATCAACTCTCTTTAATGATAAAGATATAAAAAAATTATTATTTAATTTATTGTTAGTTTTTATAACATGCGCATGGTTATTAACTCATATTTTTTCATTTACGTATAAAATTGAATAGTTATTAACATCATTTGCACCATCCTCAGCAATTAAAATATTTTCTCCGGAATGAGTATAACCCTTCACATAATCTTGTATTCCATTTGCTCCATAATATGGAGTATTCCCTTTTATTCTATTTTTTTCAGAAATTGGAACCCTATAATTGTCAAATCTATCACAAATATTTTCTAGCCTTTCCTGTTCTCAAGCGTTAGTAAATTCCTTAAATCTTATTGATGGAA
>NZ_JBSQAV010000017.1:0-1050 GCF_053851515.1 Mycoplasma sp. 773 | reverse complement strand
ATTATGTTGTTAATTCTTTCTAGATTTTTATCGGCATTTTGTTTTTGATTATTTATTAGTTCTTTTTTATTTTTTGCTTCTTCAAGATCTTTGTTTATTAAAGAAATTTCGTTTTGTTTTTGGACTAAATTTTGGTTAGCCTCATATGATTTTTCTGTCGCATTTTTTTGGTTATGGTCAGCTTGCTTTAATTCAATAATTGCCATTTGAAGTTCTTTGATTATTGCGCTTAGTTTTTTTGAATCAATAGAAGGATTTGTTTTTGGTGAGTCTTTATCTTTTTTTAGATTTTCATTCTGTTTTTTTAATTCCTGGTTTTTTGTAAGTGAATCTAAGAGTTTTCTTTCTAAATCTTCTTTAATTTTTTGCGCTTCTTTTAATAGTTTATTTGTTCTTTCTTGTTCTATTGCTTTCTTATTAAGTTCAGTTATATTGTTTAATGTCTTGAATTTATGGCTTAAAATAGGTTTATTTTTAAAAATTATTTGAAATTCATAATCAGTGCTAGATTCTAAAGGAGCTTCGTTTCTTTTCTCACCCCAAGAAATGGTTTCATTATTTTTGTTTATAATGTATTTCTTTTCAAGAAAAGCTTTTGGATTATTTTCGGGAAAGATTCTTGCTGTAAATTCGGTGTTTTCATAATTTTTATAGTTTTTTAGTATAAATGAAGCTGAGTTACTAGTTATTTTTTGTTTGTTTATTTCTAACTTATTTTGGTTGTTGCTAACTAGGTATGCTGTTATTATGGCACCAGTTGCTAATGTTGTTGCTATTGCTAGTTCTGCTCCTAGTAAAACTCTAGGTGTTTTTTTCTTTTTTGTTTTAATTTCATGTTTGTTTTCAGTCATATTTAAACCTTTTCTTATGTTTTGGTATTTATTTTTTTTACTAATATAATAATGTTTTTTTTTTTTTTTTTGAATTTCGGGTTATGAACATTGGGCAGGGTTATAAATTGGGCATCAAATTTGAACTTATTTTGCTATTGAAATGTGAAATTTACTAGCTTTTTTGAAAATTTAGCCTAGTTAGTTTTTGCTTTTTTTT
>NZ_JBSQAV010000016.1:0-3237 GCF_053851515.1 Mycoplasma sp. 773 | reverse complement strand
AACTCACAAGAGATTTTTTTTAATAGGTAAAAATCTTGACGTTTGAGACGATTTGGCTTACAAATTGAGTTTGATAGTCGTAACGCATAAGTCGGTCGTTTCGACATTTACGGACAAGTTTAATTACTTGATTAGAAATTTAGAAAAATTTAAATTAAATACATCGGATTTAAAACAAGAAATGAACCACTTAAAATCAATGTTTAAAAGCCCAATTAAACGAGTGGGTAATCACCTATCTGAAAACTTTAAGTAGATTTTTAATTTTATTTTATTGTCTGCAAAAGCGGGTTTGAAAAAAATGGTTCGCCAACCAATCCAAATATAAATAAAGCTTAAAAAATAAATTTGATATCATAAGTTTAATAAACATTTTTAAACTATAAAAATGTTGCAATTTGATTAAGAATTAACAGCAATTTATAGGACTTAAAATTATGATACTTTATGGTTTTAAATTATTCGTAATTTATTAAATCTTTAAAAAAAATTACACCAGTTAAACCAATGCAATTTTTTGACCATGCTATCAAACATTATTGTTTTGTCTTTTTAATTCATCATCTACTATTTTTTCGATAACTTTTAATTTTTGCTTCATTTTTGTTTCATTAAATATATTAGACCCATAAGATTTTCCTGCATCGGCTTCTAGTTTTTTTCTTAAAGATTCATCTTTTATTAATCTAATTTTTTCTTGTAATGGTTTTAAATTTTCTTTGGCTAATTTGGTGCGATTTTTGGCTGATAAATATATTGCAAAAACAAAAATACCAAAGAAAGCTATAAGCAATAGAAATAATATTGATAAAAAAGGTGTGGTGAATACAAATATTTTTGAGAGAATATATTTGTTTTTTATCTTCATCGAATCAATTTTCTTTAATTCTAATGTTAATAAAACAGCCAAGATAAATGATCCAATATTAAATAAAATTGCAAATAGTAATATTGTTATTCCTGCTCCATCTGGATATACTTTTGGTATCAACATTGATAAAAAAGAAAAATCTACATCTTTTACCACATAATAATATCCAGTCGAAACCAAGTACAATATATATGCTAATATGGCAAAGGGTAATGATAAACCAAAATAAAGTTTTATTTTATTATTCATATTTCTCCTATTAATTATGTTTATTTTTCAATGTATTTTTCTATATTTTGTAATGTTCTTTTATAAATATCATCATTCATATTAATCCTTTGTTATTTCTTTAAATTTTTTAACTAATTCGTCATTTCTTTTTTTGATATCATTTATTGTCCAATAATCATTTTCAAGTTGTGAGATTTGTATTGCAGATCTAAATTTTGCCGCCTTTTTATATATCTCTTTTTTAGACTTAAATCAGTCATCAGAAGCTCTAATATTACGCCTTTTGTCTAAAGGAATTATGTTTCCAATTTGTTCATATAATTCTTTATTTTCTTTATCGAATTGTGCATGAGATTTAGGTAAAATATGTTCTATTTCTCATTTGGCTGGCAATATATCCATCTCTTCTTGATCGTTTTGTGAATATTCAAACATTTTTATAATCATGCTTATGATTTTTACATTTGGACTTTTGATTTTTTCCATCACATCATCTGAATCTTTTTTTTCTAATTTAGAAAAATCAAACTCATGGCCTTTTATTATGCTTTTATTTAGTAACAAAATGCCGTGTTTAATATCGTTTATTGAAGGAATTACTAAATATCTTGTGACAATTCTATTTCTTAGTTTTATTAATAACTCAAGATATTCACTTGTATCATCATTATCAATTTTGTCTTTATTTTTTAAATAATATATTAAAGCTGGGTATTTACCAAAATCATTAGAGAAAGAAAAAATAATATCTAGTTGTTGTTTAATCTTCGAGTTTAAGTCTTTTTCTTCATTTAAGTTATTCACCATTTTTAGAAATGAAATAATATTTTTAATAGTTTCTATCATTTTGTTAAAAATATCATCAATGTTATTTTGTTCTAGATATTTTAATATGTATTTTCTTATTCCTGGTGTGGTACTGTCGATATCTCCTTCTTCTGCCCTTAAATAGAACATATAGTATGAAAAAATATCATTTAATGTCTTATTCATTGAAACACAATCAGATTCTAATTCTTTTCATTGTTCTATGAATTTATCTTTTTCATTTTTATCTTTTAATAGGTTATATATCTTAGCTTTAAAAATATCGGCATCAGAAAGAGGAACCCCTCTATTATTAAGAGTTTCAAAAACCGTCATAGCAGATTGTTGAGATTGCGAAGATACAGTTAAGATAAGGGTTTTTTCTAATATGGTATTAAAAAAGTTAAATATCCCCTCAATTTCATTTTTTGCTTTTTCTTCAATCAACTCTATTAATTTTGCATAGTTTTTCGAATAATTACTTTTACTTTTTTTGTTATATTCACCACTTTTGATGATATTCTCAAAATCTTCTAAATTACTTTGCATTACTGAAACATTTTGAATGGACATTGAATTTCTATCAATTATTTTTTTATAATCATTTGAAATATGTCAAATACATTCTTCAATTTCTTTTGCTAAATTTTTAGTATTTTCACTATTAGTGTTCTCACATTTTTTAAGAATTGCTCTTAAAAGTAGAAAAATGGTCGTTATACGTTGCTGTCCGTCGATAATTTCTCATTTTCCATCTTCGTTTTCAAAGAAAACAATTGAACCTAAAAAATACTGTTCTTTTGAATTTGGCTCTTTAAGTATAATTTTGTAAAATTCTCATAAATCACTGAATAATTTTTCGGTTTGTTCTTCTCCTCATGAATATGGTCTTTGATATTCAGGTATTAAAAAATTATGTTCTTTAGAAGCATTTTGAAATAAATTTCTAATTGTTATACTATCTATATTTATTTTGTTTTGTGTCATATATTTGCCTTCTCCATGAAAATACGCAAAAATACACCTAATAGTTAGGTGTTAATTTAATGTTAAATTATTTATTAAGAGTCTGCTCTCTCTCTCTCTCTCTCAATCTTATTAAAAGAGGCTTAGGGAAAGAAAATGCATTTAAAGTTCTCTTTGCATTATTCATGGTAATATAATTATAATAAATTTCTTTAGATATTGATATATCTAAAACGCGTTTTGATCATGTAAATTCTCAATTATTTTGCAACATTCTATAGTTTAAAATCACTATAGGAGGTAACGAGAAATATAAAAAAATAGAAATCCAGAATTTGACAGATTTTGAGAAAAAAAGAAAA
>NZ_JBSQAV010000015.1:0-3942 GCF_053851515.1 Mycoplasma sp. 773 | reverse complement strand
AGTTAGACGAGAATGCTTTCAAAAACATTGCTCCAGATATTATTTTTGATTATAACGAGCCTTCAAATGAACAAATCCAAAAGATAATTAATAATTATTATAATCAATATCTATATCAAAAATACGACCCCTCAAAAGAGGGAGAAGGAATTAGATTTTCTTTTTCATTGGAAGAAGAAAATAAAAATCCATTAAATACTGATAAGATTATTTTTAATAAAGACATCATTATCGAAGGTAAAAAACAAAAGCAAAAACAACAAGAATATTTAAAAGAATTATCCAAAACCATTGTTTCTGATTTAAAAAATAACACACAAGCCTCTTTAAATGGTAATAATAACAGTATAACATTATCTTTATTTGAAAAAGAACAACAAGAAGAAATTTTAAATACCTTTGAAGAACATATTACAAATAAATGAAATGATATAACAAAATCTTTTGTTTATGATGAAACATTATTTACTTCTAACGATCTTAGTGTTGAAAGTTTTAAAAACAGCATAAGTGAATATTACAAAGCAGCTGATCCTGCAAAGAGAACTATTAAACAACTATTGCAAGACAAAGCAGATGTTGATAGATATTTCAATATGCTAAAACCTTTGTTGGGCGGGTATGTAGATTTAAAAGAATTTGGAGATAAATTTGTATTATTCGGTTCAAATTCAAGAATTATTACTAAGGAAGATATTAAAAAGAAAAATAACGCTATCAAAACTGGAGATTTTGAAAAATTAAAAACATATCGTAAAGAATCAATTAAAAAATTAGAAGAAAAAATCATATATAAAAATTGATTAGAAAATTTAAATGATGGTTTCTATGTCCTTCAAACAAATAAGGATATTCATCGTATGCAAAATTACAATATCGCTTTAACTCAATTGTTTTATGCACTTGATGAATTAAAAATAGGACAAGCACAAAACCTTTTGATGCATAATACTTCAAAACTTGATTCTTCTAAATATACAAAATCGGAAGTTATAGACGCAATAAATTCTCAAGGTAGAAAAAATAAGGAATTATTTAAAAAACTTAATGAGGCATTTTATGCTACATATAAAACTGATAAAGTAAATGTACTAACTCGATTATTTGAAAGAAATAATAAAAAAGAAAGATTTTACAAAACAGAACTATATTTTGTTGAATATTTAGTCGTTGTAGAAGGCAGAAATATTAAGACATTAAGAAGATTTTATTTTGATAATAAAGAAAAAGACGGATTTGAAATAACAATTGACAATAGGGCTGGGCAAACTCTTAACCTTGGTTGAAAAAAATAAAGAAAAAAATAAATTGATTCTTTTTTGGCGATTTTTATTCCTTCGTTGCAAATATAGAGCAATAGTTAAAAATATTCAAAGAATATAAAAACCCTAAATTAGAAATTAGGTACCATAGATAATTTTGTTTAAAAATCTCCCAATGGCAAATATTTAAATTTAAAATATTTACACAGGAGATTTTTTTAATATGCCAAAAAAGGATATTAAAATGCTAAGCGCAAGAGAATTACATGATTAAATATAAACCAACAACCAAAGAAGATGTTTATGAAATTATTAAGAAAAATATAAAAGATCTTATAGAAATTATGATGCAAGAAAAAATTAAAAAACTTTCTTGCATGAGATAAATATGAACACGAAAGAGCTATAAAAGACAACTATTGAAATGGTAGTTATTCCAAATGTAAGATCTAATTTCGGAGAAATTGAACTAAATTCCAAGAGATAGAAATTCAAGATTTGTACCAAAAGTAGTTTCTAAATTTCAATACGATATTTCCAAAATTGAAAGTCAAATTATTAGCTTATATTCAAGAGGTGTATCAACTAGGGACATATCAGATACATTAAAAGATATGTATGCTATAGATGTTGATCCAAGTTTTGTAAGTAGAGTAACTAACAAGATAATTCCACACATAACAGAGTGAAGAAATAGATCTTTAGAAAAAACTTATGCCATGGTTTTTATTGATGAAATAAGATTTAAAGTTAAAGAAGAAAATAAACTTGTTGAAAAGTCAGTTTACATAGTTATGAGATACTCTTCGGAAGAATATAATGATGTTTTGGGATCCTGAATAGGAGAATTCGAAAGTGCAAAATATTGAATTCAAGTACTAAATGACATTAAATTATGAGGGATTTAGGATATATATCTCATGATAAGCAATAATTTAGCAGCAATTAAAGTAGTCTTTCCTAAAACACAAATTCAAAAATGCGCGGCACATCAAATAAGAAATTTGACAAAACATGTAAATTATAAAGATTTAAAAAAATTTACCCAAGACATAAAAAATATTTACAAATCCAACAGTATAGATGAAGCATCTAGATTACTAGATATTTTTGAAGAAAAAAGAGATTCTAAATATCAGCATGCGCTTAAAAGTTGACGAAAAAACATTGATGAATTTTAACTTTCCAACCGAAATTATAAGGCTAATTTATAGGACAAACGTCATCGAAAATTTAAATAGAAATATTAGAAAAATATCAAGAAACAAAACTCCATTTCCTGCCGATGACTCTTTAATAAAAATAGTTTATTTTGCAATTCAAAATCAGTTGGAAAAATAAAATAAAGTTGTTCCTAATTGCGGGCTTGTTTTGTATAATAAATTTTGATTTGTGTAATTGCTATTCTCAAATTACTTATAAAAAAATAAGCCAGAAATTAATTTACACAAAATTTTCTACAGTTCCGATTTTAGAGTCATCTTATTTTTTATATTAATGGCTTAAACCAACAGACTTAATTGATAAAACTAAGGATAACTTTTATTTATAAAAACAGAATTTTTTGATATTTTGTTGATAAATTTCACAAAAAAAAAAAAAAAAAACTATGGTGTAATTTAGTAAATTGATAAACATTTTAAGGGGAAATTTATGAAAAAATCTAACAAAATTTTATTAACATTAGCAAGCATTTCAATACCTTTTATAACGGCTGCAGCTGTTATTTCATGCAGTTCAAATAATGATAATAAACCTAGTAATCCTAAAATAGATGATCAAAAGAAACCACAAGATCCTAAAAAGAAAGAAGAAGGCAAAGAACAAGAAAAGAAACCAGAATCAGGGAAGAAAGAAGAACAAGAAAATAAACCAGAAATTGATGGTAAAAATAAACCTGGCGATGACAATAAAAAAGATGATCAAAATAAGGAAAATGGCTCAGATGAAAAAGATGATATAACACCAAAAATTAGTCCAAAAGCACAAGAAATACAAAATGAAATTAAGGTTAACGAAGATGAAATCGATAAAAAAACCGTTGAACTTGAAACTATTTCTAAATCAGAATTGGATGATTTAAAAGCAACTATTGAAGATGCAGATGAACAAATTGAGAATCTAGAAAAAGAAAAAGTAAACGTCTCTGATAATGAAAAACCTAGTGATTATGATGATCTTATAAAAGAATTTAAGGATATAAAATCAGAGGCTAGCAAAAGACAAGAAGAGGTTGAAAAACTACTAGTTTATAATTCAAATGACCAAAAATTTTCTAATTCAATAAAAGAATTGGAACAGGAAAAAACCGACGCTGATTCTCAAATTATTGAGTTAAAAAAACTATTAAATGATAATGAATTCAATAATAAAAATATTAATGATTTAATTAAAGTCTTTGAAAAAAATAAACAAGAAATTGATAAAAGAATTAATATATATAAACGCCTTTCAATAGCTAATGCCATAGCAGAAGATATCAAGAAGGAAATAGGGGAATTAGAAAAATCTACTGTTAAACATCCTGAAGATGAAGAATTAAAAACACAATTAAATAATAAAATGAAAACTTTAAATAAATTAAGTGAAGAAATTGAAGATTTAATTGCAAAGGTATTTCAAAAGGAAATAGAACTTGAACTAAATTTGTAGGTAGCACAAAAAAATTTTAATAAGATGA
>NZ_JBSQAV010000014.1:0-4649 GCF_053851515.1 Mycoplasma sp. 773 | reverse complement strand
CGTAAGTTAAATGCCTTAGAAAATATCAAAAAAACCTTATTAGAAAAGATGTTTGTATAGGAGCAATATGTCAAAACTTAATTTTAACAATGAAAATTTCAAAAATGAAGCCGAATTCGAAGAAAATGTTGTAAAGCTTTTATTAGATAATGGTTGAAAAAATCAAGGTTTTGGTCAATTAAATATTGATAATGAATTAAATAATGTTAGCGAACATGATTTAAAGTTAAATTGATTGCGTATCTTAAACCATAACAATGTGGATAAACTTGACGGTAAACCAATCACTGAAAAAGAATTAGATCTATTAATAAATGAAATACAATCTCAACAAAATATTGCTCAAGTTAATAGAAACATTATAAAACCAAATCAAGGATTGCAATTAAAAAGAGAACAAAAAATAATCCCTTTAACCTTAATTCATAAGGAACAACTAAATAATGACGGTGGTAAAAATTATTTTCAAATTGCAAGACAAGTTACAATTAATAATGCTAATAACGACCAAAAAAGAAGCGATATTTTCTTATTAATAAATGGAATACCACTTATTCATATTGAATTAAAAAATAAAGATAAAAGTATTATTAATGCAAAAAATCAATTAATAAATTATAATGAAGCAACAAAAAGCATTTATAATGGTATCTTTAAATTCATTCATATAGTAGTTGCAATGAATCCACTAAAAATGGAATATTCGCCAAGAAATAGAGAATTAAAATTTATTAATTGGTATGATGAGACTAATAAAAATGAGATTAATAATTGAGTTGATGTCGTTAAAAACTTTTTATCTATTCCAATGTCATTAGAATTAATTTGTGACTACACTATTCCGGACGGCGATGAACTAAAAATTTTAAGAAGTTACCAATACTATGCTGTTAAGAAAATTCTTGATAAAATTAGAAAAACGGATCTTTTTTTAGCAGAAAATGATGAACCTATTAAAGGGGGATTCATTTGACATGCTACAGGTTCAGGAAAAACCTTCACTAGCTTTAAGACTAGTTCATTAATAATTGAGCATAATCTTGCTGATTTAGTAATATTTGTAGCTGATAGAATTGAATTAGTGGATCAAACCTATAATGAGTTTGTAAAACATGATAAAAAGGTTACTGATGTTTCTAGTACAAGAGATTTGCAAAATAAGACAAGAAAAAACGAAGATCAACCAATCATTGTAACTTCAATTCAGAAATTAGATCGTATAAATGAAGATCATAAAAATATTCTTGATAAAAAAAGAATTGTCTTAATCTTTGATGAAGCCCACCGTAGTACATTTGGCTCAATGATGAGCAAAATTAAAAATACCTTTAAGAAAAAAACCATAATTTTCGGTTTTACTGGAACCCCTATTTTTGATGAAACACCTAAAACATATGATATTTTTGGCGAAAAATTACATAGCTATACTCTAGGGGATGCTATAGTACAAGAAAAGGTTCTAAAATTTAGTTGTAAATATAATATATTTGAAGATTTATATAAGTGAGCATTTAATTGCAATATTGAACATAATAAAAAATTTTGTACTGAAAAATTAAATTCCATTAAAAATGAAACATTAAAACAAGAGCTTCTTTCTTTAAAAAATGATGCTCCATACGAAGTTACTAAAAAATTAGAAGAATTTAATAAAAAATCAGATAATTTGGATAAACTAATTGAATTAGAAGATGAAATTAACTATATTTATGAAAGCGATTTATATAAAAATCTTGTAGTTGAAAGCATTTTAGACGATTGATATAATTTGGCGAAATCTAATGGTTTTAAATATAATTTTTCTTCAATTTTGGCCACTTCAAGTATTGAAGATGCAATAAAATATTTCCGTATATTTAATAAACATATAAATGATCTTGATATAAAAGATGAAAAACGTAATTTTAAATTCACCGCTTTATTTACAAGATCATTAGATAGTGATGAGTCTCCACAAAAACTTGAAAAGCTTGAAGAAGCATTTAAAGAAATATATAAAAAATACGAACAAGACTTCGATTTTAAAATTATTAACCAAAATGATGAACACGAACTATTCAAAAAAGACATTTCGCAAAGACTAAAAAGAATCAATATGGATGAAGATGATGATTCAAAAACTATAAACTTGTTAATTGTAGTAAATCAGATGTTAACCGGCTTTGATTCAAAATATATTCAAACAGTATATTTTGATAAACAACAAGAATCACAAAATTTAGTCCAAAGTGTTTCGCGAACTAATAGAAAATATAATATTCATAAAGAATTTGGTAGAGCACATTTTTACAAATTTCCATATCACATGAAGAAAAATGTTGAGGATGCATTTAGAAAATATGCTTATGAGGATTTAACAATAATCACAGTTTCCGATACATCATCTATAGTAAAATATGCAAATGAAGAATATAAAGAAGTTGAAAAATTATTCAAAGAATTAGGTATTAACTGATTCGAAAATATTGAATCATTTGACACTAATGATATAAACAAAGTTAAAAATCTTAAAAAGGCTTATAATCATTTGTGCAAAATTAAACGCTTAATAAATTCATTAAACTTATTGAGTTTTAAATGAGAAGAAAATGAAAAATTGATGTCCTTTGATAAAGAAATATCCGAAAGAATTGATGTGAAAATATATGAAATTGATGTTATTTTAACCAATCTTAATTCATTAGCAACTTTTAATGATTCGGATGATGAGCTTAGATTTTATAATACTGAAATTCTAAAAGATATTCAAAACAATAAAAAGCAAGAACTTTATGATAAAAATTTTTTCACAAATCTTGAATTAGAATTAAGAACTTGCAAATCGATACCTCATGTTTTAAGCAAGTATTATATTAAAAATCCCGAATGAATTAAGGAATGATGTAATCTTCCCGATAATAATAAACCTAGTTTAAATGACTTTTGAAAACAAAAAAAACAAGAAGAACTACAAAAAAATCTTGATGAATTAGCGATATATGGACTCGAAAAAGAAAAAATTGAAGAATTCGTAAATAATTGCTATATAGATATTAAAGAAGACATTAATAAAAACAATAATTTTGAAGCTTATATTTGACCGCTTGTTAAATCCCCGGACGGCCCTAAATATAAGCTAAGACCCCTAATTATTGATCTTATAAAGCAATACAAGGAAAAAAAATAGAACCTATTTGGTTCTATTTTTTAGTGTGGGCATTGATATATTTTAGTTTAAACTCGATATTGAACGCATAACAACATCGATATCTTTATTCTCTAACTCGTTAATAATATGCAAATATATTCTCTCAGTTGTGTTCATACTAGAATGACCAAGCCTTTTAGCAACAGAAGCAATCGATACCCCGGCGTACAACAATAATGATGCATGAGTATGTCTTAAACCGTGAATAGTTATGATAGGAACATTTGCTGTTTTGCATCTTCTGCTAAGTGTATCATTAATAGTAGAATTATAAATTTTTTTCTTAAGGATAAATATAGGTCTATCACCTGGCAAGTCTTTAACAAGACTCGAGAACTGTGAAATAGTCATTCAATCTAATGGAATTTTTCTAACCGAAGTTTTATTTTTGGTAGGTAAAAAACCACCATTTTCTTTATAATTTCATGTCTTAGTTATATTCAATGTTTGTTTTGAAAAATCAAAGTCTTCCGGCGTGATTGCTATAGCTTCCGAAAACCGCAAGCCAGTTTTCGCTATTAAAAGCAACAATCAATCACAATTAATTTTTTCGTTTAATTTCAAGGTTTTTAGGAGCAATTGAAGCTCAAATTGACTTAAAAACTTCTGCGCTTTCTTTTTAGGTGGTTTACCCTTTATAACAACCTTTCTAGTAGGATCATTATCTATTAAACCTTCATCAAATGCATCTAATAATGCGCTTTTTAAATGGTGGTGAAAATCCATTGTTGTTTGTTTTTCATGATAAGTAGCATAATCATTCAATATTTTTTGGTATTCCATTCTATCTATATCGCACAATCTTAACTCAGGCACCAATTTAATTATTCAATCTAATGATAACTCGTATTTTTTAAAACTAACGTTTCTTATAGAACCTTTTTTATATACAAAAATTCAATTTTGAAAATATTTATAAAATAAAATTTCTGATTTTTTTCTCATCTCTCCCCCAATTATGCCCACGCTGATGAAGGGTGATGAGGGTGTTAAAAAAATCAAAAATAGTTGATATTTTAATTTGTTCTTTTAATAAGATAGGAATATTAATCGCCATTCCTGTTATTGTTTCTAGTCTAATAGAATCGACAGTGGCTTTAGAACTATCCGTAATAGCCCTTTTATAAAAATTCTGTGAAAAGTAATAATAAAAAAACTTACCATATATATTTGAATTAAAATTACTTATCTTATAACACCTTTGGTGTAGATCAAACTTACCATTTACATAATGAAATACTTTTCCTATATTTCCCTCTCCAATTGTTATTATCGCTTCTTCATCATATAAATATTTATTACTTCTACGTATTTCTTCTGATCTTATATAAAAAGGATATGCCCCATTTTTTACCGAGTCATTAGAATTACTTTTTCCATTTGTAATTTTCGCTATTTCTCCCAACCTTTCCTGTTCTCAAGCGTTAGTAAATTCCTTAAATCTTATTGATGGAAATGCAGA
>NZ_JBSQAV010000013.1:0-15859 GCF_053851515.1 Mycoplasma sp. 773 | reverse complement strand
AATGAATAACATCCTAATAAGTATCCAAAATTAAAAACCAACGGAAGTTGGTTTTTAAAAATTTAATTAAATAATTTCTACTTATTTTCAGAAATATTTATGCATTTTGATTGTTGAAGATTTTTATTTTTGCGGCTTATGTATTTAATTCTATATACTGCCTTTCAAAAAGCACATAGGGCAATTGGAATAACAAATCCTAAAGCGAAAATTAATATATCTAAAACAATAATTATTCCTTTATTATTTCCTTTATAAAAGAAAGGATTTTTAAAATCTAGAAATGTATAAATAATAACACCATGATTTTCCTTAATTTTATTAAATGTTGCAAAGTACAAAATAAATGCAAACATGAAGTATCCAAACAAAATTAGCATTGCTGTTAAAATTGTTTTAAAAGTTATTTTTATTTGTTTTTTAATTAGAAACAAACCAATAAAACCAAGGGTGGGATTAATTGCATGAGTTGTTAGGGATTTGATTGCATTAACTCAATTTTCTCATGTTTCTCTTCGATATGAAATTAAGGTTCAATAAATTAAAAAAGTAACTGTAATTAATACAACAGAGATAAAAAACATTTGTTTTGCTTTTTCATTTTCTGGTTTTAGTGCCACTGAAATTAGGGTTGCAGCTAATAAAAAGTTTGATAAATAGGTAAAATAGAATAATGATGAAAAACGTTTAAAAACTAAATATAAAGTTGGTATTTCATTGTCAAAATTGTCCTTTTCCTTGTATGAAAGAATATTAAGGATCAAAAAACCTAGTGATGTTAGTCCCACAAAAATGCCAAAAATTAAGTTAATAGTATTGTTTTTGCTAAGTTTATTTTTTGCTTCTAGCATATAATATACCTCCATAATTAACTGTGTAAAATTATAATAAAATAAAATTTTCATATTACTTAAAAAAATAATTATTAACTTTAAAGTGCTATTAAAGTAATATTGCAAAATAAGTGTCTCTAAAAATGGCAAAAACAGGTAATTTAGTTTATTTAATTTATTTTCTAAATGTGAATATGAACAAAAATTAAAAAAAAAATTAATTTAATATAAAATATTAAAGATACTGTTTTACAAAATTAAGGAGATAATAATGCCAGGAAGAGATCAATTAACAGGTCAAAAACCATTGAGTGGAAACAAGAGATCACATGCTTTGAATACCTCAAAAAGAACATTTGACCTTAACTTGCAAAAAGTAACTGTTTTAACTGAAAATGGCACAAAGAAAACTGTTAGAGTAACAGCAAAAAATGCTAGAACTTTAAAAAAATACGGTTTAGTAGCTTAATTCATATGTATAATAAGTTCTTGGAATTCCCAAGAATTTTTTATTATAAATTATTATATTATAAGGAAATAAAATGAAAAAAATTAGCCTATTTGTTGTTGCTGAAAAAGGTGAGATAGATATTTTAAATAATATTTTCTTTTTAGAAGATAATTTATTTGAAAATGAGAATACAAGCTTACATTTGTGCTTATCAAATTATTCAAAAAAAGAATTTGCATTATTGTATTGCGGTGTTGGTAAGGTTAATTCCTCATTTGGCTTAACACAAAGCATTGCTAAGTTAAAAGAAAAAGATTATCAGGTTGAAAAGATTGTTAATATTGGGCCGGCGGGTTGCATTTTAGATGTTAATGTTGGCGATGCTTTTATCATTGAAAATTCATATTATTTTGATGTTGACCTGACTAAATTACCGAATTACAAGCTAGGCCAATTGCCTAATAATCAATACAAGTTTATGACAAATTCCATTTTATCTAAGGAAGTTAATAGCATTTTAGGTCTAAAAAACACTGATTTATTGTCTGCTGATAAGTTTTTTTCTAAAAATGATATTGAAAAAATTAAGGATAATTTTGAAAATATTGGGATCTTAGATATGGAGGCTTGTGCTTTAATACACTGCGCTAATTTATTAGGAATAAGAATTGCTGTTATAAAGGTAGTGTCAGACTTCTTGCATAAAAATGAAAATTTTTATATTACTAAAAAAAGTGTATGAAAAGAGAAAATATTTTTAATTTTTAAACAATTGTTGGAGGAGTTATAAAATAAAATGAAATACGTAGACGTCCATACCCATCCTTTTAAGGAATATTATGATGAACCATATAGTGTTATTTTAGATTGAAAAAAGCAAGATATGGAAAAGCTTTTTATTGTAGGCACTTCGAAAAATGATTCAGTTGAAGTTATTAATTTATGCAAAAAAGATAAAGAATTTTTACACCCGATTATCGGGATTCATCCTACTGAAGCAGTTGGAAGTAGCGATGGCAATTTTATTGAGTCTATCATCAATGATGATGTTATTGCTATTGGTGAAATTGGACTTGATTATCATTATGATAATTCTCCAAGTAAAGAAATTCAGAAGGAAAGTTTTATTTCACAATTAAATGTAGCTAGAAAACACGGCATTTCTGCAATGCTTCATGTTCGTGATGCCTTAGACGATGCTTTTGAAATAATTAAGAATTCTGAATTTAATGATATAAATATTATTTTTCATTCCTTTAGTGGGGATCTTGATTTTGTTAAGAAAACATTGCCTTATAAAAATATATATTATTCAATTTCTGGCGTAGTAACATTTAAAAATGCAAGAGCTTTACAAGAAGCTGTTATTAATATTCCTATTGATAGAATTTTGTGTGAAACAGATACACCATATTTAGCGCCAACACCGATGCGCGGTAAACCAAATATTAGTCCATATGTCAAATATACATACCAATTTATTGCCAATCTTAAGGGCATAGATGAGGAGTTACTTGTAAAGCAGGTAAGACTAAACATTAGAAAGGTTTTTGGTATATAGAAAATGCAAATAAGGGCTAAAAAAAGTTTTGGGCAAAATTTTTTAATTAATAAAAAAATTCAACAAAAAATCGTTGAATCAGCTGACGTGGAAAGTGAAAACGTTATTGAAATTGGGCCTGGTTTGGGGGCGATTACAAACTTGTTGATTGATACGGTAAAAAGTCTTGAAGCATATGAATTAGATAAAGATTTATATGATATATGAATTAACAAGGAAGTACCAAAAAATATTAAGTTTTTAAATAAAGATTTTTTAGATGCTGATTTGGTCTCAAAATTTAAAAAAGTCGTTGTCGGTAATATTCCTTATAATATTACATCTCCCATTATATTTAAATTAATTGATAATTATAAATATGTTAAACATGCTGTTATAATGGTGCAAAAAGAAGTGGGGGATAGATTAATTGCAAAGCCTAATTCAAAAACCTATTCTAAATTAAGTGTTGCGCTTCAAAGTATTGCTAATGTTTCAAAGGTTATTGTTGCAAAACCTTCTGATTTTAATCCCAGCCCAAAGGTTGATTCGATGGTTGTAAGAATTGATTTTGCTGATAATATAGATTTTGAATTATCGCCCTTTTTAGATTTTTTAAAATTATGTTTTCAATTCAAGAGGAAAACATTAGTTAATAATTTGATATTAAAATATAATAAAAGCACTGTTTTATTAATATTAAAGAGATTGAATATTCATCCAATGTCTAGACCTGAAAATATTGGTGTAAATGACTATAAAAAGCTCTTTTTTGAGTTTTTAAATTGTTTTTAATCAAAGTTATTAATAAAAAAAATATATGCTTTATAATTAAATTATATTTCATAAAAAAAATATATTAGCATGCAACCCACAAGCATGCTTTTATTTTTTATTTTAATACATTTTGATCACTTTATTTAATATAAAGAAGTACCTATTAAACATATAAATTATGTTTTGATATATATGTAGCAATAATTTTCATTGCTTTATTTTATATTTAAAACATTAAGAAACTGGGTTTGAACCCAGTTTAGTGTTTTAAAATCTTAACGATAAGCAGCTTAGTCCGCCATCTAATTTTTTATATTCAGATGTATCACAAGTAATAACCCTGTAAATTCCTAAATCTTGAATTGCTTTTAGAGTATGTGGATATCCTTCTGGTACAATCACTGTCTCATTAACTCAAATGCAATTAGCAGCATATGCTTCGCTTTTATCAACAATAATTTGATTAAATTCTTTAAATGTTGGGTAGTGTATAAATTCCCCAGAAATTAACAGATTATTATGTTCTAGATAATTAACGCCAGTCTTTAGATGTAGCATTTCTGTCATAGGAACTGGAATGCATCTTTTTCCTACACTAGCTAAAATATTATGAAATTGTCGAATGCCTTCGCGGTTTGTTCTATCAGACATACCAACGTAATAAGTATCTTTAACCATCATAACATCACCACCGTCAAGCGTTCCAGGGGCCTCGATTTTAAAAATGTGGTCTTTGTCAAAGAATTTTTCTAGATATGTCAGCATTTCATGTTTTTCGCCATTACGTGATGCTGCACCAGGATTAGATAATATTGCAATTTCTCCTGTAACAATTACAGCTGTATCTTCAACAAAACATGAGTCAGGAAAATCTTCATTTTTTGGACAAATGGTAACATTTACGCCGCAGCTTTTTAAAGCATCAATATATTTTTCGTGTTGAATTAGAGCTAGACTATAAATTGGCTTCCCTAATTCAGGAGCCGATGTTATTCCTATTGTCATTGAAGAAGCTGGTGTCTTAACTATAACATTTTTAAATTTATCTTTCATTTGATCTTTCATTTTTAAGTACTCCTAAAATTAAGTAGTTGTGAATTAATTGTATTTTATTCACAATTTAATTTTATCTAATGAAATAAATAAAAAAACGCATTCGCGTTTTTTTGGTCATTTTATTGAAATGGCGCGCCCGGCAGGAGTCGAACCCGCAACCTCTTGGGCCGTAACCAAACACTCTATCCAATTGAGCTACGGGCGCATTAAATGGAGCCACCAACCGGATTCGAACCGGTAATCAAGGTGTTGCAGACCTATGCCTTGGCCATTTGGCTATGGTGGCAACACTATATATTGCTTTATAATTATAAACTTTTTATTATTTTTTTTAACAATATTTGTAAATTCATTAATTAGCATGAAAAATGAGCCACCGATATTTTGAATTTGTTTAATTATACATTTTGCATAATTTCTAATAAAAAAAATAGCTCTACTTTAGGAATAGAATAATTTATTATAAAATTACAATTTTATTTATATCTCTTCTTATTTTTTTATAAATCTTCATTAATTGATCGCATTAAATCTATTTCTCTTTGTGAAATAAGACCAGTTTTAACAAAAGATTCTAAAATTTCTGTTTTTTTAGATAACATTTGATTGCAGTAATATCCGGCTTCTTTTTTAACCACCGATATTTCAAGAGGAAGCTTTTTTACTATATGCTTTTTTCTCATACATTTGAATATCATTTTCATTTAATTCAAAAGCTTTAAATCTTTTGTTGTTTATTTGAAAATAGTATTGTTGATCTGCACCGATCATAAAAGTTGCATCGTTTTTTTGATGTAACTTTTATTTTTTAATATTACAATTCCATTAAAAATTTGTCTTTTAATTGGCAAACCAAAATAAGCTTCAAGAATTGCACTATTTGGTTTTTTAAATTAATTTTTTTCAGAATCGATAATTGATTTTCTTGTTTTTATATCATTAAGCATTGCAATAATTTCGTGTCTATATTTATTAGCGTCTTGGTTTGTTTCAATATTTCTATCTTTTAAGAATATTGGAATTCTATTATGTGCAATTCTCTAAAAACTTTCTATATGTGGTTTTTTCATTAGATACTGATGTTGTTATAAATTCGGTAGCTAATTTTGTGACTGCATTATACAAAATAGCGCTAGATTCAAGGCTATTTATGAAAATTCATTCTATTATCGCTAATTATTACTTTCGGTATCTCGTATTTACTGATTTTCTTTTTGAGATTATGGTTGGTTTTGCAATCTTTTCTTTAGGCAAAATATTTGGTTTATAAGGTATATATTTTTTGACAAAAGTTTTTTCTGTTGTTATAAACTTTAAGGTGCCTTAAAAAGATTTTTAACAAATCCCCAAAATTTAAAATCTAAAAATTAGTAGCCAGCTAAATGGCTACTTTTTTGTAGTGGATAGAAAAGTTAAATAAAAATCGTCCACTAAGGACGAATCAACACTCTTTCATAATTATATCACTATTTTAAAAAAGTTAATTAATAAAAGATAGAAGGTATATATGAGCAGAATTTCAAATTATTTATTAAATGAACAGGAAAAAATTCAAGGAAATTGAACTAAAAAGGAAATAGAAAACGATAATAGAAGATTTGCTTTCGAAAATATTTGTAATAGTAAAAAATATTTAAAACTCAGTTTTTCAGCTTTTTTAAGTTTGACGAGAAAAATAAAATTAAGCATTAAATTATCAACTATACAAATCTTACGAAAAAAACAAAATGCAAGTTTAGTTTATATATTAATTTTATTATTAAAAAAAAAAAAAAAAATTAGCAGTTTTAAATTAAGCGATTTGAGGGGATATGGAATTACAGAAGAGCGGCTTAGACACGCACTAAAAGAATTAAAAAAATTAAACTTAATTTACTTGAAAGGAAAGTTTTATTCATTAAATCAAAATGCTTTAATAAGTCCGAATAAAAAAAATGTTGAAGTTTTTTATAAGATAGAAACAGAAGCTGATTGAATGTTGTTTTTTGCTGGTAATTTTAGTGCTTTAATTGCTGCTAAAAAATTAAAAAATCTTATTTATAAAAAAAAATACCAAAAAGAATTTGTTATAACTAATAATTTTTTAAATTTGACAAAGGCTAAAATTAAAAAGGCTTTATTTTTGATATGCAAATATTTAAAATTATATTTTTATGAAGCTATAAAAATAAAAAAAATGTATTTAAAAGAAAAGAGCAGTTTTATAACGACTAGATATTTTAAGATATAAAAAATAAGCTACTTTTTTGATTAAAGGGAATTATTAAATAGTTTAATCTTGAAACAAACTTATTTTTGCTATTATAAAATGCAAAAAATTATGATTTTTTTTCAAAAATTAGGTTACTTAAACATATAAATTTAAGGTTGTAATAATAATAGGGCAAAAATATGCCATAAAGAAATAGTAAAGGGAATTATTAAATATATATTCAAATAAATAAATATTTGAAAAAATACTAAAAAATATAAAAGGAAAAACATAAAAATGAATGAAGTAAAACTGAGGGGTATTTTAATTTCAAAAACAAACTTGAATAAAACAGCAGCACAAAAAGTTAATTTTTTGATTTTTACACTATTAGTAAATGGTGAGTTTTTTGAACTCTTTGCGTTTGAAGAAAATGCTGATTTCATAAATGCCTTAGACATAAAAAATAAACCAAACCTTTTGGTAATAGGAAAAATTTCTAAACGTAATGAAAAATTCGAAGATGATGAAAAAAGAATTACATATCACTTTGATATTATTGTTTCTAATGTTTTTTTAAGCGCAAACAAAAAATATACTTATGATAAAAACTTCGTTAATAATGAAAAGGAATGTTTATCAGAAGAGGCAACAAAATTAAAATATGAAGAAATTGAAACATTAGATGTTAAAAATGAATTAAATACTCTTAATGTTCCAAATTATTTAAAAAATGAATTAAATGAAACAAAAAATAAAATAGAAACTGTCGAAGATAAAACAATGTTTAATGATTTTCTTAATGAAACTATTTAAATAATTAAAAAATGAAAAAAATAATTTTTAAACAAAATAATAAATCTGGTTTTGTTCGTGGCATAGACATAAATTCTAAAAATGAAAAAGAACGAGCTTTTGGTGAAAAAGCCATCAATTATTTTAAAAGTGGTAAATATATCGACTATATAACTAGAGCTCAAGCTTGTTATAACTTTATTGGTGAAATTCCAAAATTTGAAACTAACCAAGAAGCAATTTTTTGATTTAATAAACATACTAAAGAATGAAACAAATTAAATGAAATTAAAGAAACAAATAGTGGTTTATATTCTTTAGATTCGAATGATTTAAAATTTAAAAATATTGATTTAAAATTTGGTAAAAAAATGTTAGCAGAATTAAATGATAAGCAATACATTTGGGATACACAATTATCATTCGGGGAATTAGGCATAGAAAAAAGACTATTTGATATAAACGAAATTAGCGAATTGTTAGAAGAAAATTTAAATAGCTTTTTTATTAGAAATAATTTAAATATAAAAAATTTAAATGTTATTTATGCTATGCACGCTAATACAAAAAATCCACATATACATTTAGCGTTTTGAGAAAGAGAACCTCAATTTAAAAATAAATATTCTAACGAACTAGTTTATAAACAAAAAGGTTTGATACCATTGAGTGAGTATATGCTATTTAGTTCAATATTAACTAATAAAATTAATGAAAAAGAACGCTATAAAAAATATTATGAAACCGTGGGGGGAAATACGTTCCTTAAAAATGAATTTAAGAACTAGTTTTAAAAACCCTGAGATAAAAATTGATAAAACAGATAAATTAGTTAATGATATTCTTCAAAGCAAAAGTGCAAATGTATGGAACTATGGTCGCTTGGATGCTACAACTAAGCAAAAACTAGATAATTTAGTAATGGAAATAATTAAGAATGATAAATCATTATCGAATGAATATTCTAAGTTTAATAATCATTCTTTATTTTTAGAGCAAACTTTTAACAAACAAACGGAAACAAAGCAAGTTAGTAATTTAATTCAAAAGGAACAAAGAGAATTAAAAGTTAATCTAGCTAATATAGTTCTTTCACGAATTAAAAATTTAGTTGAAGCTAAAACACAAAAAGTTTTGTATTTACCAAATATTCCAAATATCAATTTTTTCAAGCGGACGCAAGAACAAAATTTTTATAATTACAATTCTAAATGAGAAATTGCTAAACAAAAATTTGAAGACGCAAAGAGAGAATTTAGTAGAAAAATAGAAGGATTAAAAATTTATTATAAATATCTGCATATGGATTTAGAACAAGAAATGGAAAAGTAATTAGATGACTAATAAACAAATCAAGCGTATAAATAAAAAGATTGCAATTACTAGTTTTATATTTCTTAACGCAGGTTTATTTCTAGGACTATTTATTGCTTATTTTTTATATGATAATTATAAAAATTTAGGTTTTGCTTTTAAGAACAATGTTTTAGTTTTTATGTGAAAGGCTTTTAAATCGCATTGATGAATTACTATTTGCTGTTATGTTGGTCTTAATTTATTGTGATTATGTATTTTTATATTCTTGCCATTATTGAGACGTAAATTTAGATTACGAGTTAACAAAAATACTAATATTTGAATGTATAATGAACCAAAAAATCTTGGGGATAAGCATGATTTAAAAAATTATGTAGTTAACAAACCTTTTAAGGAAGGGCATAATGATAAACCAGGTTGAATTATTAAAGCTAATTTAAAAAAAGGTTACATTTTAACAGAAAACCAAACACTTATTCTTGGCGGAACTGGTGCTGGTAAATCACAAAAAATTATTATTCCAAGCATTTATTACAATATGTCGTTAAATAAAGACAAAAAGCCAAATATGGTTATTACTGATCTAAAAGGAGAATTAACACAAATTTTTGCTAAACCATTAGAAAATCATGGCTACGATGTCAAAGTTTTAGACTTAATTAATATTAAGAATTCAATGGGTTTTAATATTTTGGGGTCAATATGAGACATTTGTTTTAGAGATCCAAATATTCCCGATTTTGATAGTGCTTTTAAAGAAATAGATTTATTAGTTTACAACTTATATAAATGAAATTTAAGTGGTCCAGATGGAAGCTGACAAATAGGTGGAGTTGAAATTTTATACAACTTGTTATGCGCCTTGCTTTTAATGGGATATTACTTTAAAGAAAATTTTACAAGTGCGGACTTTAATCTTAATAATCTTTTTTTATTATTAAATCAAAATACTTTTGTTAAAGGGGCTTGATTTAATAAACTATTTAACAGGGGAAATTTAATAAAGCCAGCTCGCAACGTTAAGGCTTCGCTTAGTTTCTATATCGAAACCCCTTCAAAGCAATTGGCAGGTTATATGGGATTTGCTGTGCAAGCTATTAGCCCTTATATCAAAGAATCTAAACTTAACGATTTAATTTCAACTAATGAAATAAGAATTAATGAGTTATTTATACAACATAAAAATAAACCATTTTGTGTATTAATTAAAATACCAGAACAAGATGAAACAAGAAATAATGTTATTTTAAGTTTTATTTCACAGTTGTATCAAGAGGCGATACATTTTGCAGAAAGTAAAGATAGTAAAAAATTAGATAGAGATTTATTGTTTTTATTAGATGAATTTGGTAATTTACCGCCAATTCCTGCTATACAAACTAAATTATCTGCATCACGAGGTAGAGGAATTTTTTTTGCGTGTGTGCTTCAATCAATAAATCAACTAGAAAATAAATACGAGAATGCAGCCAAAACAATTAAGGACGTATTTAATTCTTGAATTTTTTTAGGAGGAATTAATAATAAACAAACATTAGAAGAAATAAGTTACCTTGTCGGCAAAGAAGAAATTAATAAGACTTCAACTACAACAAGTCAAAATAATACATCTAAGACTATTTCAAGCCAGGAAAAATTTGGAATTGATACCGCAGAGTTGCAAAGGCTTCCGAAAAACCAAGTGCTAATTTTGCAAAAGCAAGAGAAGGCTTTGCTATTAGAAATTGAATTTGCATATAAATATTTAAAATATAGTCTTAATAAGGGTACTGACCATTTACTAAACCATTTAAAAGAAGTGGAAATTAAGTGTATTGATTTTAATAAATTTGATTTAAATAATAATATTGCCCCTGATAATGTTGATGATTTAATTAAAGAAACAATGAAACTTGAAGCTGACATTAAAGCACTAGAAAAAGAAAGGGATGATGCTATAAATGATTTTGCTAAGCAAGAAAATATTTCTATTAGCATAAATGATTTAATTAAGTTTTGTGAATTCAACTGAATGTCTGTTAGAAAGTTTGTAGATTTAAGTGAGCAGAGAATGTTTAAGCATTTTTCAAAAAAAATTGAAATGGGAATGCCATTAACTTTAATAGAACAAAAACAATTAAAGGAATTTTTAATAACCAAAATTAAACCCTTTTATTTTAGCATTAAAACATATAGCGAAAATAGTAATGATATTTCAAATGAATAATTATTAAAAAAGGAGAATACAAAGTGAAAAAAGGCCTTATAAGCTATTTATCAAAATTTAGCTTAAAGCGTATTAGTGAAATTGAAGACTTTAAAAAATATTATATAAATAAAATTTATGATTATATTAAGGGACGAATGACCATAATTGATGCACAATTTGAAAAAATGTTTTGTTTAACAAAATTTAAACATAAAGATAATGGTTATTTAAAACTAATACTAAATCAAATGTTTAAAATAATCAAAGATAATAATCAAAATATCAGTATCTATAAGCAGTATTTAAGAAATACTAAAAAAATTGTGAATATTACAATTAATAAATATAACCTTAATAAAAAAATTTCATTTGCACTCAATGAAACAAACGATAATTTAACTAATCTAAGAGCATTAATAAGAGTACAAAGTTATATAGATTTTTTAGCAAATAGGAAAAGACCAATTTATTTTGTTGCAATTTTAAATTGCTACTTTTTAGAGCGAATGCTAGGAATAGAAGACGAGCTAAATGCTTTTGCACTTTTAAAAGAAACATTTCAGATAGAAAGTAAACTATATGACCCTTGATTTATAAATAATGAAAAATGTTTAATTGGAAATGCGCTAGATAGAGTTGTAGATAATTTAATAAATTACGATAAGTTATTTGAATTTAATACATTAATTAAATAAGAAAAAGAAAACAAAAAATTAAGGAGATGTTTTTATGAATAGAGTAATGATTGCTGGAAGAATAACAAATAAACCACAACAAAACCAAACAAAGGAAGGACACGAATTTAGTTCATTTACAATCGCAATTCCAAGATTAGTTCATTCCAAAACTAATAATCAACAAGCACAAGTTGACTATGTGCCTTGTATGGCCTGAGATAAAAAGGCAGAATATGTTAATAAATATTTAAATAAAGGTATTATGGTACTAATTGAAGGTGAATATCATAGCTATAAAAAAACTAATAAAGAGGGCATTAAAGAAAATGCTAATGTAATAAAGGTTGAAAAAATTAAATGCTTAGAACCAAGAAAACTAATTGAAAAAGGCATATTAATTAAACCCGAAAATGAAGCACAAACAAAAATAGAAGATAATAACGAATATGTGTCTAAATATAGTTTTAGTAGACCAACGCCACCGCAAGAAGAACAAGAAGATGATAATTCCTTAGAATGAGATTTATAAAACTAAAATGTTAAAAAGGTTGCTATCTAGATGAATAATGATTTAATTAAAGAATTTATCGCAACTAATGAAATAAATAGTAAATATCAATCAACAATAGAAAAATTATTTTATATAGCAATAAAGTTAGGGGCGCAAATTTATAAAACCAAAGACAAGGCAATTGGACATTTATTAGGAATTTCACTTTATGCAGTTAGAAAGTTTCTTTATTTAGTTTTGAAGTATTTAGAGCGCATTTACACTAAGAAGTTAGATTATTTTGAAACAGATAATGATGAAATTATTATGAAATGAATAAATTAAGGAAAAATAAGCATTATGTCTAATACAAGAATAAAAACAAATTTTAAAGATAAGAATTTTGCGTTGGTAAAAGTAAAAGAAAATGATGAACCATTAGAAATTATAAAAACTTTTAAATATTACAAGAATGCACTAAAAGAAATAAACACGCAAAATTTATTTCATGAAGTGAAAAGTAACGAGTTTTGTGTGCTAATACAACTAAAATGATTAAAGGTTTTTTAGAGACATGTTATAATTATATTTATAATAAAAAAAATATTTTAATATTTTTTTAAACAATTTTGGAGATGTTAAAATGAAAAAATCTAAAGCCTTAAAATTTAGTTTATTAGGTCTAGGAACAACATTAATTGCACCATTACCAATATTATCAATTAGCTGTTGGGCATTTGAAGATATTAATAAAATGCCAAGACCAAACAAACCAACACCAGGTTTAGGTTCAAAACCAAAACCAATTAATCCAGGAGAAACAAAACCGGCTCCAAATACTAATGGGTTAAATATAAAACCATTGCCACTACCAAAAACAGAAGAACAACAAGGTAATAGCAATACACTGACGCAAGATATTGAAAAAATTGAGAAACAAATGAATATTGCTGATGAAGCAAGACGGGCACAATGAGAAAAACAAAACGCGATGGAATACTCAACACGTTTATCAGAAGGTAATAGTCCAGATGAGTTATTTGCTTATGCGATGAATTTAGCATCACTAACTAATGATAATGGCCAAAAAATAACATCTGATGAATTTGATACGCGCTTAAAAAGCTTAAGGGACGAAGTAGAAAAAGCACACGAAAATGCGATAACAACATTTCATCGTGATTTAGAAAGAGTTTTTATTGGGGCAGAGATTTATGATACTTACCATAATTCTGATTTAGCAAAGCAAACAAAGGAAAGTCAAGAAAATTTATATGGAACAGAAATAAATGGTCAAACAATGCCAGAAATTGCTTTTAGAGAGGCAAAATTAAATAATATAACCTGAAGAACATATGATACTGATTATCGTTTATTTAGCAAAAGTAGAATTAAAAATAATGATGAAGATTTCGGAGTTTTAAGTGAAGACACTAAAAAAGCAATAGAAAAATTAAATGAAAAAATTTGAGGTTGAAATAAAATTTTAAATCCAATTAATAAACGCAAAGAATTAGCAGAAACAACCTTAAAATTTCTAAGAGTATATTTAGAACTATTAGCAGCACTAAAACAAGATGTTAAAAACCCTGATGAAAGTTTTAAGCAACAGCTTAGTGCTGAAACTAAACGAAAAATCTCTTTGTGCTATGCAAAAACAATAGAATTTATTTCACCATATAATTACTGATTTTTAGAACTAGATGAAAATGGAAAGACTAAAAATTGATTTTTTGATCAACCAGATGGCGATAGACATTACGACCCGGCTTGAGTTTTTAATAAAGTTCTTAAATTAATAAATGAATTTGTTTTTCCGTTGCGCTGAATGCAATATGAAAAAGAAATACCTTATTGAGAAGATTCATTCTTTCGTTGACGACACATTTATTCAAAATATTTATTTAATAAGTGAGATGATGCAGGCCAAATACAAATTGGGGAATTGTATAAACCAGCAACACAACAAGAAGCTTATGGTCGCTTAGAAAAATGATTAGCGCATAATAACTATGGCTTAGATTTAAAATATGACGGCCTTATTGAGAGTAAAAAAGATAAAGAAGCTAAGCAAGAATAAAATGCAATAAAACTTATTTAACTAAAAACTATCCACAAATACAAAAAAGGATGCCTCAAAATAGAGACATCTATTTTTGTATTTTTAAACACACAATGAAAGAAGGATAAAAAATATGTTTAAATATGATGATTTAGGTTTAATTATTGCTAATGAAAGCGATATTAATGGAGAATATCGTGAAGATAAAAAAATCATAAAAATTTTTAATAGCTACTTAAATAGTTTTAGCAACAGCAAAGAAAAAGAAGCTTATAAAAAAGTAATAAGTGAAATTAATGAACTAATGGATAATGACAATCAATTTAATAGCCAAATTTTTCAAAGATTGATTAATGGTGAGAGAAATTTAGATAACTTAAATGAGTATAAGAAACTATTAACACTACTTAATGATAAAGAGTTATTAGGAGTATCATCAGATAGTTTAGGATACAGTCTTGAGGAATTTGAAGCAGATGAAAACATTATGGAAATTTCTGCTTTTAAAGAAATATTAAACGAGAGCTTAATGCATGATGGAATTGATAGTCCTTATATTTATGATGTTGCTGAATATTTATTAGCAACAAAATCCAAAAATAATTATGATTATGTGCAAATTGATGTATATGGAAAAGCTAACGTTTTAGATTATAATGATGTATTAAGTTTATATCGTGAACATCTTGAAGAATTTAAGTTAGAAGAATTATTAGATTTAAAAAAAGATAATGAATGAGGTAATGTGAAATATAAAAAAATAGAAATCCAGAATTTGACAGATTTTGAGAAAAAAAGAAAAGATATTTATACCGATATAACTAATGAAAAAAATAAAAATAAACCAAATCGCCATAGAACACGAAGTTAGCCGTTTTACAGTTTCTAAAATTAAAGATCTATAAATTTTGACGGGACATTTAATGTCTCAAACAAAAATAAAGGAAATAAAAATAGACAAAAGTTTAGTGATGATTTTGTAGATTCTAAAATTGAAAAAATCAGAGATTTTAGTTCTTTTGTTTTTCAACAACCTATTGATAGAACTAGAAATGTTACTATGGCAGTTTATTATAGAACAAAAGGGTCAATAATGTCTTTAAAAACTCTTTACAGACGCACCTTTAAAAAAAGGAGCTATGCAACAGAGCACTCGCACAAAGGGGCTAGAAAAGAAGCTAAAAGAAACGTTAAAAAATATTTTAAATAACACGGTTTTAGAAACAATATTTTATTATGTAATAAATAGTAGTGTTGAAAAATCTTTTAAAACTGTTCAATTAAATTATCCCATATGCTTTAAAATAAACAATATAAAACATTGAGCAGAAATTAGTAAAATTGAAGACCAATTAATAGATTACTTTAATTCTATATCTCCGAAATTAAAAAGAAATAGCGATAAAAATTGTTTTAGAAAAATAACTGAAGGCGATCCTGGTTGGTATGTTGATTATCATTTTAAAAACAAAACTCATTCAG
>NZ_JBSQAV010000012.1:0-20958 GCF_053851515.1 Mycoplasma sp. 773 | reverse complement strand
ATGTTTTTTTGTTTTCTAAAACATAAAAATTTTATGATAAACATAGGAAATAAATCAATAGAATGCTTTCAATAAACAACTGCCTTCTTGATAGTAAAATCACTAGAAAAAGCTAAAAAGCACCCTGTTTTAGACGATATTCGTTCATATATATATATATATATATATATAATTTGAGATTATTAGTATGCTAAAAACTAATAAATAGAATCAATTAATAAAAATGTTTAGGGCGGTATTTAATAATGAGAAGAAGTAAGGGTACATTAGCATTGTGTTTAGGATTGTCAACAGGGCTGGTGGTCGCAGGTATTTCAGCATTTATCTATGCACGTTATAACAAGAATAAATCAATTGCGCAAAAAACAGAAGATATATCTAAATATAACATAATTATTTCGCAAAAACAAAAGCAGTTAAAAGAAGCTAAAAAAGCATTGCTATATATTAAAAAAGAACAAAAAAATTCTAAAAATAAGTTTGCAGAAATAATGAAAAATATCGAGAATCTTGAAGTAAAAAATAGTGAGTCTAGGATTAAGTTAGAAGGAATCAAAAATGAACAAATAAAGCTAGAAGCGGAATTTGCGAGTTTAATAAAAGCATATGATGAGGCTAAAAAGGAATTAGAAAAAGCAAAACAAGAACATAAAAAAATTCAATCAAATTTTGATTTTGCAAATAAGATTTTTACTGAAAAATCAGAAAAATTGTTATCAAAAAATAGCGAATTAGAAAAAGCTAAAAAAATATTGGCTGATGCTAAAACAGATATTGAATATGCCAAAAAATCAATTTCAAATATCGAAAGTGATATTAATAAAAAAAGTATGGAATTGAGCAACAAGCAACAAGCTAAAGATAAAATATCGCATGATCTTGAAGTAGCTAAACAAAAAGAAAAACAGGCATCAGAATTACTTAAACAAGCAGAACAAGACTTTGATCTAAAAAATAATGCCTTGCAAACATTAAAGAACGAGTTAGAAAGTTTAAAAAAACAACAAAATTCAGCAGAAGCTAGCTATAGTCAAGCTAAGAAAAAAATGGATTTTTTAAATGCCGAAGTTATAGAAAAAGAAAAACTCTTAGATCAAGCTAAAGAACAATTACAATTAAAAAGTGAAGATGTTAATTTAAAACAACAAGCTCTTGATATTGCAATCAGAGAATTAAATGAGGCAAGTGCCATAAAAGAAGAGGCTTCAAATAAATTAAAAAAGGTACAACAAGCATTACAACAAAGTAGTGATAATTTAGTACAAAAAACTCGCGAGGCGGATCTAGCATTAAGAGCTGTTGAAGAAGCCAAAAAAGAAAAAAATAATGCTCAAACTAAACTAAATAAAACCAAAGAAACACTAGAAGAAAAAGAAAATGATTTAAAAGCTAAAAATGAAGCTAAGCAACAAAAACTTGAAGAAAAACAAGATGCTGAATTACAAAAGAAAAAATTATCTGATGCTTATGATGATTCTGTTTTAAAAGAAGCCGAATTGCAAAGAGAACTAGAATCAAAAAAAGATGAATTGAAATTATTATCAGAACAACATACTGAATTAAGTAATAAAACTAAAAAAGTTGAACAAGAAATTCAAAATATATCAAATGAAATAGCATTATTAACACAAAAGCTTGAAGATGCAAAAAAAGTTTTAGAAACAAAGCAACAAAAACTAAAAGAATTAGAAAATGCTTTGCCCAATGCGAATAGGGAATTAGAACAGGCTAGAAATAAAGAAACACAAGCAATAAAAAACCAAAAAGAAGCTGATCAAAAATTGCAAAATGCGCAAAATGATTTGCAAACAAAGAATAGCGAAAAAGCGGTAGCTGAATCTGAATTACAAAAAGCTAAAGATAAAGAAAAAGAAACAAAAACTGAATTAGATAATAAGAATAGCGAGTTAGCTTCGAAACAAGAAATTAAAAATAAGGCAAATGTTGAAAAGCAAGAAGCAGAAGGAAAACAATCTCAAATTGAACAGAAAATCTCAAGTCTTGAAGAAGATTTTGCCAAAAAGAGTAAGAAGGAACAAAATGCTGCAAGAGATTATCAGCAAGCCGAGGAAGCATTTCAACAAGCACAACAAACATTATTAGAGGAACAAAGAAAAAGTGATGAACTTAGAGAAAAAACAGAAAAAGCAACAGAAGAAAAAGATAAAAATAATACTGAATTAAGACAATTAAGAAGTGAAAAAGAGAAAATAGATCAGCAACTTAAAAAAAATCAAGAAGACTTAGAAAGACAAAACCAGAAATTAAACGAAAAAAGGGATAAATTGTCTAATTTAGAAGGTGAAGTTTCATTAATTAAGCAAGTAATAGACGAAAAAAAAGAAGAAATTGTTGAAGAAAGCAAAAACTACTATAGCCCTCTCATCGGTGATTATTATAGTTATGAAGAGCTAGAAAAAATCGTAAAACTCTTTCAAATTTATAACTTTGACGATAGTGATTTTATCTGACTGTATGATCTTGCTAGAGGAAAATATGATGATATAAAAGGAAAATATCCAGATATTTTTGAGTTTGCCCAACCTTATTTAGATGAATGAAGAAATCTTGGTCAATCCACGGTTGAAGCAACCGCAGAATATTGGGTAGAAATATATAAAGGAGTTTCAAAATTGTTTGTTGATATTCATAACAAGCAAGATGAGGTGGCTAAAAAACAAAAAGAAATTGAAACAACTAAACAAGAACTTGCGCAAAATCAACAAGACATTGATAGAATAAATGATGAAAATAAACAATTAAATCAAAGGCTTGCCAACTCTAAATTTGACGAAAAAATAATTGCCAAACAAAGCGAATTTGATGATGCAAATAAAAAATATGATGAACTTAATAAACAATATGCGGCAACATTTAAAACAATCAATGCAGCTAAGAAAAACTTAAAGACTAAGGAAGAAGTTAAGAATAATTTAATGTCGCAAAAAGATCAAGCTATCTCCGAAAAAGCAATGGCTGAACAAAAACTTTCGGAAGCTAAAAAGCAATTAGAAACTGCCAAGCAAGAAGTTGCAAATAAAGATAAACTATTGCAAAAAGCAAATCAAGATTTTATGCATACTGAAGAAGCAAAAAATAGCGCTGAAATGAAGTATAATCAAGCACAAACGGATTTGTTAAAAAAACAAAAACTCTTAGAAACCAAGGTTAGCGAAGTAGAAACTGCTTCGCAAAATGAAACTAGATTGCAACAAGAAAAAAATAAAGCTGATCAAAAATTAGAACAAACTCAAAAAGATGTTCAAACCAAGAATACTGAATTGCAAACCAAGCAAGAACAGCTAAAAAAAGCGCAACAAGAATTCGAAGCAGCAAAACTTGCAGAGCAAGAAGCGCAAAAATCCTTAGATAATGCTAATGAAAAAAAGAACAATAAACTTGCCGAAGAAAATGAATTGCAATCGCAAACACAAAGTAAATTAAAAGAAAAAACTAATAAAGAAGAAGAAATTAAAAATGCTGAATCTAATCTTAGCCAATTACAAAAACAAAAAGAAATAAACAATAGCAATCTAGAAACTCAAACACAAAAAATAAATGAGTTAACTAGTGATCTAAATCGCTTAACAAATGAAGTAGAAAAAGTCAAACAAGAACTAGATGAAGCAAAAAATAGCAATGATCAAGCAATGGCTGAATATGAAGAAAAACTTGCAAATGAATCATTAAAAATAGAAGAATTAGACCAAAAGAAAAAGCTAAAACAAGAAGTTGAAAATCAAAATCAAAATGATCTCAGAAATAAAGAAGAAACTCAAAAAATATTAGAAGGCGCTAACAAGGAATTTATATCAAAACAAGAAAGTAAGGATCAAAAAACAAAAGATTTAGAAGAGTCTAAAAAAATAGAAAAAAGCGTGCAACAAGCAGAAGCAAAGGCACAACAGGATTTAGATGTTTCATTAGAAAAGCAAGATAAGGCTTATGAATTGTTTGAATATGCTAAGATAGAATTAAATAATAAAAATAAGGAAGTACAATGAAAACAAGAAGCTTATAATAATCAAGAAAAACTATCTATTAATGCTAAAGAAAAGAAAAATAATGCTAGCAAAAGCTTAAAAAACGCAAAGCAAAAGGTTGCAGAGGATAGTAATAATTTAAACACTAAGATTGTTGAAATTGAGAAAGCTGAAAAATTACTAAATGAATTAGAAGCAAATAAGAAACAAGTATTGCAAAGACTTGAATTAGCAAATAAGAACGTAGTTGAAAAAACAAAATTATTTAGTTCTATTGAAAATGAAAAAAATCTAGCCCTACAACAAAAGCATGCTTCAGAATTTGCTAAATTAGGTCTCGAAAAGCAACTTAATAAATCTGAGAAAAATCTTGATTCTAATAAACAAAGTCTTTTAAATAAAAATGAAGAATTAAAGAAGAATAAGCATCAACTTCAAGAAATAATAAGCCAAGCTAATGATATTAGTGAGGAAATTAGTAATATCAATAATATCATTCAAAAAGAGTTGAAAAATAAAGAAAATGTAGGCCAAACTCTAAGTGCTACAAATAAAGAGCTTGCCAAGAAAAAGAAAGAAATTTCAGATTTAATAGACGAGATAAATAAATTAAAGCAAATATTATCTAATCTTAGTGAATCTAAATAAAAATAAATAATAAGAATTATAATATGCCGTTACAAAAAAGCTTTTACCCATATAAAGAGGTTTGAGCTTTTTGTTTTGTTTAAATAAAAAAACTCAAGTTAAAATACTTGAGTTTACTAGTCATGTTTGATTAAATAATCAACTAATGATATGGCTGCCCTTGTTAGATTCGAACTAACGGATGGCGGTACCAAAAACCGCTGCCTTTCCACTTGGCTAAAGGGCAAAATGGTGGAGGGGGAGGGATTCGAACCCCCGAACCGTGAGGAAGTGGGTTACAGCCACCCGCGTTTGGCCGCTTCGCTACCCCTCCAATTTACATTAGCAAGTTAAATTATATTATAAAAAAAATTATTTGTTAAAAAATAAAAAATAAATTCATTATCTTGTTGCCCAGTTTCTAGTGTTTTATATAAAAAAAGTTTAAAAAAATTACAAAAAAAATGTTTTTGGTATAATAAATTAGCAACTATGCAAAGAAGCATAAGGTTACGATATACCGAGCTTAGTTGTTCATCTTGGTTATCGAGAACTTATGCGGAGTGCTTCATATAATGAAGAAGGAGAACAAACAATGGCAAAATTAGAAATTAAAATCAAAGCCTTTGAAGCTAGTTTAGTAGATGATGCTGCTAAAAAGGTTATACTTCTAGCGAAAGCTGAGAAGGCTATGGTAAGTGGTCCAATTCCTCTACCTACAAGAAAAGAAATTGTTACCATTTTAAGATCTGTTCATGTTAACAAAAAATCTCGTGAACAATTCGAAAGCAGAACTCATAAACGTCTAATTGTTTTGTCAAATGTTAGCGAAACACTAATTGATAAAGCAAAAAGACTTGAGTTGCCTGCTGGTGTTCAAATTAGCGTTAAATCTGTAGCATAATACAGATATTATTTTTTTTAAAATATATACGTATATGTGGCACCGATTTTTTAAAAAAAATGAAAGGATAAAAATGAAAGGAATCTTAGGAAGAAAAGTTGGAATGACTCAACTATTCACTAGCGAAGGTAAGTTAATACCTGTAACTATTGTTGAAGTTAAACCAAATGTTGTTACCAAAATTTTAACCGAAGAAAAAAACGGTTATATTGCAACACAACTTAGTTTAGAAGATAAGAAAAAATCTCAAATTAAGAAACCTGAAGTAAATTATTTCAAGCAAGCAAATACAACACCTAAGCGATTCGTAAAAGAAATCCGTAATATGGCCGGATTTAACTTAGGTGAAACATTAGATGCCTCAATTTTTGAAGGCGGAGATGTGGTTGATGTTACGGCTATTTCAAAAGGAAAAGGTTTTGCCGGAACCATTAAGAGATGAAACCAACATATTGGTCCTAAATCACATGGTGGTGGTGGTGGTTCGCAACCTATAAGACAAACCGGTTCTATTGGCGATATATCTGGTAATAGAGTTTGAAAAGGTATGACAATGCCTGGTCACCTTGGGGCTGAACAAGTTACAATTCAAAATTTAGAAATTGTAAAAACTGAAGCGGAAAATAACTTATTAATTATTAAAGGCAGTGTTCCCGGAGCAAAAGGCGCTTTGTTGGTTATTAAAAATGCTAAGAAATCAGTTCAAAAGAAAGCTGAAATTAAATTAGTTAATTTAAAAGAAACATTAGCAAAGAATGAAATTTTTGAACAAGCTAAGAAATATAATCTTGAATTAAATATGGATATGTCATTAAACGAAATGAAGAAAGCTCTTGAAGAAGCTACAGAAGGGGATAAATAATTATGTCTACAATTGTTGATAAATACTATATCTCAGAAAAGTTTGATAAAGACCGAAACATATCATTTAATTTCAAAAAAGCAAAAGAAAAAGTTTCAGGAAATTTTGCTGAATTTATTGATGCCGTTAATGAATTCATTAATGTTAGCGAAAAATCTAAGAATAGTACTAGAGTATGATTTCACCGTAATGGAGCATATAGCGGTAGTGTTGATGTAGAAAAGGCTAGAATTATTGCTAACAGAGTTATTGAAGCTAAAGTTGAAAGCAAGGATGCTATCGAGTTTATTGAAAAAGAAAATTTAGTTGATAAACCAGCATCACCAGCTAAAAAAATGGAAGAAAGTGATTTTGAATTGCCAAAGAGTGTGTTCGGATTAGAAAAGATACATACTCAATCAGTTTTTGACGCTATTTTGGTAGAAAGAGGCTCAAAACGTCTGGCTACTCATAAGGTTAAATCACGTGGTGAAGTTAGTGGAACAGGCAAAAAACCATGACCACAAAAACATACAGGTAATGCTCGTGCTGGGTCATTAAGAAGTCCAATCTTTGTTGGTGGCGGTAGAGCATTTGGGCCAACAACCGAAAGAAATTACAATCTTAAAATTAATAAAAAAGCTAGAAAAAATGCTTTATTCTCAGCATTAACAATGCTAGCAAATGCAAATTCTGTTTTAGTTAGAGAATACGAACTAGAAAGTATTTCAACTAGAGCCTTATTAGTTGAATTGAATAAGGATAATCTAATTGGATTAAACAATATTCTAATAGTTTCTTCAAATGAAACCATTTATAAGTCGGCTAAAAATTTACCAAATGTTAATGTAAACAAGGTTACATCATTGTCAATCGAATCATTAGTAGCTGCTGATGTTTTAGTGATTAGCAAGGAAGATGTTAAGTTCTTAGAAGGGATGGCAAAATAATGAATATTAATCATGTTATTAAATATCCAGTTTTAACTGAAAAATCAGAAATTGCTAGATCTAATCAAAATGTCTATACATTTGTGGTTGACAGAAGAACAAACAAAATTGAAGTTAAAAAAGCTGTTGAATTTATCTTTGATGTTAAAGTTGAAAAAGTTAATATCATTAATTATGATAAAAAACCAGCTAAATTAGGTAGATTTGCAGGGTTTAAAAATGCCGTTAAGAAGGCTGTTGTGTTTTTAGACAAAAATTCAAAAATTGTTTTATTTGCTGAAGAAGCTAAAGAAGCAAAGAAGGCAAAAGAAACTGAAATGAAGTCTGAAAATGTCGAAACAGTTAAACAAATATCAGAAGCCGAACTAAAAGCAGCAGAAAAAATTAAAAGAGCTGCAGAAGCAAAAACGCAAAAGTCTGAAGAAAAAGCAGAAGAAATTAAACAAGAAACAGAATCAAAATAATTAATCTCGATAAAACAAAAACTATAAGATTAATTTTTAAAAATAATAATTTAGATTCTTAAAAGATAAATATTATACAAACAAATATTTTTAAGAAATGGAGAAAAGAAGACAATGGCTATTAAAAAATTTAAAGCTTATACAAATGGTCGTCGTAATATGTCTTCTCTTGACTATCAAGCAAATTTAACTGGGCATAAACCAGAAAAATCATTGCTTGTGGCACTTCCAACACATTCCGGAAGAAATAATCAAGGTAAAATTACAACTCGTCACCACGGTGGCAGATTAAAAAGATTTTATCGTATTATTGACTTCAAAAGATATAACAAGGATGGAATTGAGGCTATTGTTAAAACAATCGAATATGATCCAAACAGATCAGCCAATATTTCTTTAATTGTTTATCGTGATGGAGAAAAGAGATATATTATCAGTCCAAAAAATATTAAGGTTGGACAAAAAGTTATTTCAGGAGAACATGTAGATATACAAATAGGAAATAACTTACCACTTGGAAATATTCCAGAAGGTACATTTGTTCACAATATCGAATTACAACCTAAACAAGGTGGAATCATTGCTCGTTCTGCTGGTAGTTCAGCGCAAATTTTAGGTAAGGATGAATCAGGAAAATACGTTATCTTAAGACTAAAATCTGGCGAAGTGAGAAAAGTTCTAGGTGTATGCCGCGCTACAATCGGTGAAGTTGGAAATGAAGAACACTCATTAGTTAATATCGGTAAAGCTGGTAGAAATAGATTGAGAGGAATTAGACCTACAGTTAGAGGTTCAGCCATGAACCCTAATGATCACCCACATGGTGGTGGTGAAGGTAAACAACCTATTGGTAGAAAATCACCAATGACTCCATGAGGTAAAAAAGCTCTGGGTGTTAAAACTAGAGCAACTAAAAAATCATCTAACCAATTTATTATTAGAAGAAGAAAGGAAAGTAAATAATGTCTCGTTCATTAAAGAAAGCGCCCTTTGTTGATGATCACTTAATGAAAAAAGTGGTTGCTATTATTGAAAATAAAGCACCAAAGCGTCCAATCAAAACCTGATCAAGACGTTCAACAATTTATCCTGAATTTATTGGTTTAACATTTCAAGTTCACAATGGTCATGCATTTCTTGATGTCTTTGTAACAAATGATATGGTCGGCCACAAATTAGGTGAATTCGCACCAACAAGAACATTTAATGGTCACGGTGCTGATAAGGCTAAAGGAAAGAAATAATATGGCACAAATAGTTAAGGCATCAGTTAAAATGCAAAGAATTAGTGCGAGAAAAGCTAGATTAGTAGCAGATTTAATTCGCTATAAATCAGCTACACAAGCATTAATCATTTTGCAAACAACATACAAAAAGGCTTCAGAAATTATTCTTAAACTTTTAAATTCAGCGATTGCTAATGCAACAAATAATTTTGGTTTAGATGCTACTAAATTAGTAGTTTCAAAAATTTTAGTAAATGAAGGTCCTACATTAAAAAGATTTCAACCTCACTCACGTGGCAGAGCATACCCAATTTTAAAAAGAACTAGTCACTTTTATGTTGAATTAATGGAATTAAATACAGACGAACTAAATAAGGAGGCAAAATAATATGGGTCAAAAAGTTAATCCAAATGGTTTTCGTTTTGGTATAACAAAACCGCATAATACTGTTTGATATTCAGACAAGCAAGATTTTGCTAAGTTCTTATTAGAAGATCAAAAAATTTATGATTTCTTTGATAAAAAGGTTCGTGAATATTTAATTGGCAATGTTCAAATTAAGAGAAACCAAAACAGTAATATTATTGTTTATGTATATACAGCTAAACCAGCTGCCTTATTAGGAACAAATGGTGATAATATTAAAGCTATAACATTAGCTCTTAAAAAAGAACTAAGAAATAAAAAAATTAATATTACTATTGATGTAATAGAACTAAAAAATCCCGACTTAAATGCAAGACTATTAGCAGAAGGCATTGCTGTTAAATTAGAAAATCGGGGAAGCTTCAGATTAGCACAAAAATTTGCTATCAAAAGTGCTATGAAAGCAGGAGCTAAGGGTATTAAAACCTCTGTATCTGGCCGTTTAAATGGTGTTGATATGGCTAGAACGGAAGGATATACCGAAGGTGAAATGAAATTGCATACTTTAAGACAAGATGTAGATTATGCTGTTGCTAAGGCTAAAACAACATATGGTATCTTGGGTATTAAGGTTTGAGTTTCATTAGGTGAAATTTTAGAAAACGGAAAAGCACAAGTTAGTGCTTTGGAATCAAATAAAACTGAAAGAAGACCGAGAGTTATTAGAAAGGGCGGTGAAAAACATGCTTCAACCAAAGAGAACTAAACATAGAAAAATGTTTCGTATCCGCCATGATAAAACTAAAGCACATCGTAATAACACAGTTTCATTTGGTGAGTTTGGTTTAAAATCAACCTCATCAGCATGAATCAGTGCAAGACAAATTGAAGCAGCTCGTATTGCTATTACTCGCCGTATGGGTCGTGAAGGTAAGGTTATTATCAAGATATTTCCACATATGTCAAAAACATCTAAACCTATTGGTGTTCGTATGGGATCTGGTAAAGGTAGTCCTGATCAATGATTTGCAGTTGTTAAAGAAGGAACAGTGATGTTTGAAGTTATGGGAAACCAAACTGATACTATGAAAGACGCTTTAAGATTAGGCGGTCACAAGTTGCCTGTTACTTGAAAAATTGTTTCTAGAGATGCTACATGTCAATCGGAAGGAGAAAAATAATTATGTCATATACTGAATTAAAGAAAAAAACAGTTGAAGAACTAAAAACTTTATTAGCAGAATTAAGAGCAGAATTATTTTCTCTACACTTCAAAAATGCGACTCGTCAATTAGACCAAACCCACAAAATTAATTTAGTTAAAAAAGATATTGCTAGAACCTTAACTGCTATAAATGCCAAAAAGGAAGAAGGAGATAAATAATGGAACAAGTTAGAGAAAATCATCGTAAGAAGCTTGTTGGAACTGTAATTAGTACTAAGAATGAAAAAACTATTACTGTTATGGTTGAAACATATGCAAAACACCCATTATACTCAAAACGTTTCAAAGTATCTAAGAAATTTGCTGTTCATGATGAAAAAAATGAAGCAAAAATTGGTGATGTTGTTGAAATACAAGAAACAAGACCACTTTCAAAAACTAAACACTTTAGATTAGTTGAGATTAAATCACACGCTATCGGAGGAAACGAAAATGCTTAGTGAATTTTCGAGATGTAATGTAGCCGATAATTCTGGCGCCAAAGAAGTAATGATTATTAAGAACCTTGGTGGTTCGGTTGTAAGAAGCACAAATATTGGTGATATTGTTGTTGTTACTGTTAAAAAGGCAATCCCTAATGGTGTGGTTAAAGAAGGTCAAGTTTTAAAAGCAGTTATTGTTAGAACAAAAAGAGGCATTGCAAGAGAAAATGGTTCATACATTAGATTTGATGATAATGCTGTTGTTTTAATTAAAGAAGATGGTACTATGAGAGGTACTCGGGTATTTGGTCCTGTAGCGAGAGAACTTCGTGAAAAAGGATATTTAAAAATAATTTCATTAGCTCCGGAGGTTTTATAATGTCTCAAGCTAAAATTAGAAAAAATGATATTGTTTTAGTTATTTCAGGAAAAGAAAAAGGTAGATTTGCATCAGTTTTATCAACAAATGTCAAGAAACAAACTGTTGTTCTAAAAGAAATTAACATAAAAACCAAACACCATAAACCTTCACAAGAAAATACTGAAGGAAAAATTGAAAAGAAAGAATTTCCTATTCATATTTCCAATGTAGCATACCTAGCAAAAAAAGGTGCACAAGGCCAAAAGTCAATTGGAACAAAAATAGGATTTAAAGTTGATGCTAAGACCGGTAAAAAACAAAGAGTTATGAAAAAAGTTAATAAGGTTATATAAGTAAATAAGGAGAAATAGAAAATGGCTAAATTAGAATTAGAAAAAAAATATTTAGAGCAAGTTCGCCCTGAATTAGTTAAAGAATTTGGTTACTCATCAATTATGCAAGCTCCGCGTTTACAAAAAATTGTTATTAATATGACAGCCGGAAATGAAGTATCAAACTCAAAAGCTATTGAAGAGGTTATGGTTGAATTAAGCCAAATAACTGGACAAAAACCATATCAAACAGTGGCAAAAAAATCATTGGCATCTTGAAAATTGCGTGAAGGTATGCCAATGGGTGGAAAAGTAACATTAAGACGTGAAAGAATGTGATCATTTTTAACTAAATTAATTAATATTGCTTTACCTCGTGTACGTGACTTTAATGGTACAAGCTTAAAAAGTTTTGATGGTCGTGGTAACTACGCGATTGGTATTAAAGAAGAAATTATTTTCCCAGAAATTTCATTTGATAAAATTCGTAAGTTAAAAGGTATGGATATTATTCTTGTAACCAGTGCAAATTCAGATAAAGAAGCATTTGCATTATTAAAGAAACTTGGAATTCCATTTGCAAAAGGTACTAATTAAGGAGAATTTGTATGGCAAGAAAAGCGTTAATGATTAAAGCTGAACGTGAACCAAAATTTTCAGTTAGAAAATACACACGTTGTCAAATTTGTGGTCGTGTTCATGCAGTGTTACGCAAATATAAAATTTGTAGAATTTGTTTTAGAGAATTAGCACACGAAGGAAAGATTCCTGGCGTAAAGAAAGCGAGTTGATAATTATGGCTATTATTACAGACCCAATAGCAGATATGTTTGTTAGAATTAAAAATTCTATTTCAAGAAAGTATCATGAAGTTCTAGTTCCTCACTCAACTAAAAAAGAAAAAATCTTAGAAATTTTTACAAGAGAAGGTTATATTACTTCATATGAAATCATTACCTCACCAAAAGGTTTTAAAGAAATTAAAATTACTTTAAAATACAAAGGAATGAATCAAAATCTATCTGCAATTACAGATATTAAAAGAGTTTCTAAACCAGGTTTAAAAGTATATTCATCAGCTGACAAATTACCTCGTGTTTTAAGTGGATATGGTACAGCAATTATCTCAACATCAAAAGGTCTATTAACTGATAAAGAAGCAAGAAAAGCTAACTTAGGTGGCGAAGTTATTGCCTTTATTTGATAGCACTTACCTAGATTTAAGGATTTAAACTATGTCAAGAATTGGAAAAAGAGTTTTATCTATTCCTCAAGGTGTTGAAATAAATTTATCAAAAAACCATATTGTTATTAAAGGTAATTTAGGTCAATTAGAATATACATTTTCACCATTAATTTCTGTTATTATTGAAAATAATGAAATTAAAACTTTAAGAGCTAATGAAGAAAAAACTACAAAGCAATTGCATGGTACAACAAACGCTATTATTAGTAATATGTTAATCGGAGTTTCAAAAGGTTATAAAAAAGAAATCGAAATTAAGGGTGTTGGTTACAAAGCAACACTTAAGGGAAATGAAATCGAAATAATTGCCGGATATTCGCACAGTGTAGTTAAGGCAATTCCATCAAATCTAAAAATTGAGGTACCAAAACCAACTAATATTATAATTTCTGGTATTGATAAACAAGCTGTTGGAGAATTTGCTGCAAATATAAGAGATATTAGACGTCCAAGCCCATATTCAGGTAAGGGAATTATGTACAAAGATGAAGTTATTAGACGTAAGGAAGGAAAAACTGCTGCTAAGTAGTTAAAAAATAGGTAAAAAATTATGTTATCAAGAAATGAAAGACGTAAAGTTAAACATTTAAAAATTACTAATAAATTAGCAAAAGGTACTTCACAAAGACCACGTGTTGTTGTATTTAAATCATTACATAACTTTTATGCGCAAGCAGTTAATGATGAAACACATACAACATTAGCTTCATTTTCAACTAGACAATTATCTGAAAAAGGGAATAATATTGAGGCAGTAAAAATGGTAGCAAAGCAATTTGCTCTAAAACTAAAAGAAGTAAATGTTTCTGAAATCGTTTTTGATCGTTCAGGCTATATTTATCATGGTAAATTAGCAGCATTTGCAGACACATTAAGAGAAGAAGGGATTAAGTTCTAATGGCTGAAGAATTAAAGAAAGAAAATACTGAAGTAGCTAAGGAAACTAAGGTAGTTTCACCTATTAAAAAACCAGAAATAAAAGAAAATAATAAAGCAACTACTGAACGAAAAGCTTTTGCTCCTAAGAAACAATTTAGCGCAACTCCTGCAGCTAAGATTTTTGAAGAAAAAGTTATTGATATTGCCAGAGTTACAACCGTTGTTAAGGGTGGAAGAAGATTTTCATTTTCAGCATATGTTGTTGTCGGCGATAAAAAAGGTAAAGTTGGATTTGGACACGGAAAAGCAAATGAAGTTCAAGATGCTATTAAAAAAGCAGTTAAAGATGCACAAAAAAATGTATTCAACGTTCCTATAGTTAACGGAACCATTCCACACGAAATAAAAGAAAAATTCCTAGCTTCAAAAGTACAACTACGTCCTGCTCCTAAAGGTGCTGGTATTATTGCTTCTAATACAGTGCGTGCTGTTGTAGAATTAGCTGGTTATACCGATATTTCTACAAAAACATATGGTTCAAGAACAAAACACAATATTGTTCATGCCACAGTTAATGCACTTAAGAAGATTAAAACAGTTGAAGAAATTGCTAAACTACGTGACATTGATGTAAAGCATTTATTAGCTAAATAAATATAATATTAAGGAGTGTTATTTATGAAATTACATACATTAAAAGCAACACCTGGCGCTCGTAAAGAAAAACATCGTGTCGGACGTGGTCATGCTGCCGGTAAAGGGAAACAAGCTGGTAGAGGGCAAAGTGGACAAACAAAAAGAAGTACAGTTAGACTAGGTTTTGAAGGTGGACAATTACCACTATTCAGAAGAATTCCTAAACGTGGTTTTAATAATGTAAATCATGTTGAATTCCAAATTGTTAATATTTCTTCGCTAGAAGAAAAATATACAAACAATGAAGTTGTTTCTTATGAAACATTGATAGCAAAAAACCTTATCAAGGGAGTATTGCCGGTTAAAATTTTAGGAAGAGGAACACTAACTAAAAAGTTGACTGTTTCAATTCCGTCTCTTTCACAATCAGCTAAAGAAGCTATTGAAAAAGCTGGAGGAAAAATCGAGGTTCAATAATGGCTAAAAGATCTAAAGTAGAAAAGGAAATATATAACAAAAGACTCGAGCGCAAATTAGCGATTGATAAATTTTTTGCTAAAAAAAGAAACTCGTGATCAGAATGATGAAAAAATCATGGTCTTTTTAAGAAGATCTTATTTACTCTTTTTGTTATTTCACTTTTCTTAATAGCTGGTACTATTACTTTACCAGGTGTTGAATTAGCACATCAAGACAGATTGAATCAAGGTGATTTCTTTGGTATCTTAAACTTGGTAGGTGGCGGTGGATTACGTAGATTCTCTATAGTCGCCTTGGGGATTGGACCTTTTATTTCTTCATCGCTAGTAATGATGATTTTGCAAACAAAAGCATTCCCGGCGGTTCATCGTTTAAGTCAATCAGGTCCATTGGGTAGAATAAAAATTAATTTTATAACTTATACTGTTACATTGTTCTTTGCAATATTTCAAGCAATATTGATTACAAGAGCATTAGTAAATCCACAGACTGATAATTTTGGTATAAGATTTTCTGATAGTTTAGTTAAGTCTCTTGGCGAAAAAGGAACCTTTGCTTATCAATGAGTGATTCTTCCTTTATTGTTAGTAGCTGGATCATTCTTTTCTTTATTTTTATCAGAACAAATAACAAATAAAGGTGTTGGGAATGGAACGAGCTTAATTATCTTTGTCGGAATTGCTAGCTCACTAGTTCCAACCTTCAGACATGCTTTTGAATACTATATGCCATCAGCAAAAAATAATAATTCGGTTGTTTTAAAGGAAACGCTAAACTTTATTGTTTATTTACTGGCGTATTTATTAGTAATTTTTGTTGTAATATTATTTACTCTTGCTGAAAGAAAAATTCCAATTCAACAAGTTGGGGCAGGATTATCTAAAACGGAAAAAGAATTAAGTTATCTACCTATCAAAGCAAACCCAGCAGGAATTATGTCAGTAATTTTTTCAATGATGGTTCTTTCTGTTCCTACATTGATTGCAGGGTTATTTGATCCTAATACAAGTAGATATTATCAATGAGTTTATTCAAATCTTCAACTAACACAACCATTAGGATTCTTCTTATTTGTTATCATAACATTTGGATTAACTATTTTAATGGGAATACAACAATCTAAAATTGATAAGATTAGTGAGGATTTTGCAAAAAGCAGTACGTTTATTCCTGGAATTAGACCGGGTGAACAAACTGAAAATTATTTATTAAATACTGTGTTAAGATTATCATTCTTTTCTGCTGGGTATTTAATAATATTGGGGGCATTGCAATTTATTCAACAAATGTTTGGAATGCCTGCACCAATAGCGTTTGGTGGAACATCAATAATGATTCTAGTTTCAACAGCAACAGAAACCGTTCAACAAATTCAAGCAAGATATAAATCACAGGAACTTGCGCGAAGAAGACGAATGATTAAAGAATTAAAAGAAGTATATGGAGAAGACGAAGATTTAATATGATAGAAAGATGTCAAATTAAGAAGCCTAATTTGATTTTTATAGGTGCACCAGGTGCTGGCAAGGGTTCTCTTTCTAAGCTATTAGTTGAAAAATTTGGGTATTTTCAACTTTCAACTGGTGATATGTTTCGTCAAGAAATTAAAAATAAAACAGAATTAGGGCTAAAAATTAAAAACATATTAGAATCAGGAAAATATGTTGATGATAATATAACTAATCAGCTAGTTGAAAATAAACTAACTAGCTTAGTTAATGAGAAAATACCTTTTATTCTTGATGGTTTTCCAAGAACGATTGATCAAGCTGAGTTTTTAGATACACTTGAAAAAAAAGGGATTTATATTGACCAAGTTATTTTATTAAATATTACCGATGAACAAATTATTGAACGTTTATCGAAGCGTAGAATTTGTCCTTCATGTAAAACAATTTATCACCTAGAATCATTCCCACCAGCTAATGACAAATTCTGTAAACATTGTAAAACAGAAGTTGTCAAAAGAGCTGATGATGAAGAAGAAGTAGTATTAAAACGTCTTGCGATATATAACGATCAAACAAAATGTTTAATAGATTTTTATAAAAAAAAGAATATAGTTTCAGAAGTAAATAGCTATCAATCATTAAAAAAAGTGTTTGATGACGTTAAAGAGGCCTTGAAATGATAAAAATTAAGAATCAAATCGAAATTCAAAAAATTAAAAAGGCCTGCGCAATCTTGGCAGAAGTCAAAAAAATTCTTTGAGACTTTATAAGACCAGGCGTTTCTTTAAAAGAAATTGATAGCGTCGCTTTTAAAGAAATTAAGAAAAGAGGAGGAAAACCGGCTTTTTTAGATATGTATGGTTTTCCTGCAACTTGTTGTATTTCAGTTAATGAAGAATTAATTCATGGTATCCCTTCTGATTATGTTGTTAAGGATGGAGATATTGTAAAAATTGATACCGGGGTAGTATGGGAAGGATATTATTCTGATTCTGCCTTTACAAAAGGTGTTGGCAATATTACACAAAAAGATAAGGAATTAATTCAAGTTGCAAAAGACGCTTTTTATGCAGGATTTAATGCAATTAAAGTAGGTAAACGCTTTGGTGATATATCTGCTGCAATCGGAAATTATATTCGTCAAAAAGGCTATTATACACCTGATGAATTTTGCGGCCATGGTATAGGTAAAAGTTTGCATGAAGATCCGCTTATAAATAATGACGGTATTCCAAATACAGGTGATTTTATTAAAAACGGTATGGTTATTTGTATTGAACCAATGATTTTACAAAAGTCAAAAAAAACATTAATTAAAGAAGATAATTGAACTGTTATTGATCCATTAGGTTTTAATACTTCGCACTACGAGCAAACAGTATTAATTGATAATGGTGAAGCATATATATTATCAGGAGACAACATTTAATGGGAAAAAACAAGAAAGATAAAAAAGAAGAAGTTATTAAAATGACTGGTAAAGTTACCAAGATGCATTCAACAAAAAATTATGATGTTTTGTTAGAAAATAATCTTGAAATTAAGGCTTATATTTCAGGAAAAATGTCTCTACATAACATTAAACTTATTCCCGGTGATATGGTTGATGTTGAAATCAGTCCTTTTGATTGAACGTTAGGCAGAATAGTTTTTCGCCATAAATAAAACTAAGGAGAATTATGAAAGTTAGAGCATCGATTAAAAGCATTTGCAAAGACTGTAAAATAATTAAAAGACACGGCGTTAATAGAGTAATTTGCATTAACCCAAAACATAAACAAAGACAAGGATAAAAAAATGGCTAGAGTTTTAAATATAGAAATTCCAAATAATAAAAAAGTTCGTATTTCTCTAACATATATTTTTGGTATAGGTCCAACAATTGCTAAGCAAATCTTAGCTGCCGCAAATGTTGATGGAGAAAAAAGAGTTAAAGAATTAAGTGAAGAAGAATTAACACGCATTAGAGATGAAGCTAAACAATATACTACTGAAGGTGATTTAAAGAGAGAAATTAATCTAAATATTAAAAGATTAATGGAAATTAAATCATATCGTGGTATTAGACATAGAAAAGGATTGCCAGTAAGAGGCCAATCAACTAAGAAAAATGCAAGAACAAGAAAAGGCCCAAGAAAAACGATTGCTGGAAAGAAAGGTAAATAATAATGGCTAAGAAAAACAAAAAAGTTGTTACGCAAGGTATTGCGCATATTCACTCAACATACCAAAATACAATTGTTTCTTTTTCAGATTTAAAGGGAAATGTTTTTGCATGATCTTCTTCGGGGGCAATTGGATATAAAGGTACGAAGAAGAAAACTCCATATGCTGCTGGCCTAGCCGCAGCTGCTGCTGTTGAAAAAGCCAAAGAATTTGGTTTAAAGGAAGTGTCGATTATGGTCAAGGGTGTTGGTCCTGGAAAATCAACAGCTCGCAAGCAAATTGAAACAAGTGGTTTTACAATTAAGGATGTTAAGGATGTTACTCCTACTCCTCACAATGGTACTCGTCCTCCAAAGAAAATTCTTAAAAGAGAAAAATAATTTAGATTTACAAGGATAACATAGGGGGATATTATGGAAAAAATTCAAAAAATTACTTATAAAGAATTAGTCGCTGAAAAAGTAAATGATTTTAATACAACATTTGTAATCGAACCATTATCGCGTGGTTATGCAAATACAATGGGGACTACTTTAAGAAGAACCTTACTTTCTTCTATTACATCAGTTGCTCCATTTGCGATTAAAATCAATAATGTCGAACATGAATTTCAAACAATTAGTGGTTTACAAGAAGATGCGATAACATTAGTTAGAAATATAAGAAGCATCCGTTTTGTTTACAATGAAGAAATGTTTGAAAAAGATAACTTAGCAAAAATATCATTTAAGGCCAATAAGGAAGGCGAAATCTATGCTTATGATATTCCTGAGGTTAGTGGCCTAGAAATAGTAAATAAAGATCAATACATTGCTAATATAGCCAAAGGTGGCTCATTAGAATTTGAATTATTTTTAAGAAAAGGTCGCGGTTTTGTTGATTTTGAAGAAAATAAGAATGTAATTAGTCAATATGGTTCAAGATTAGAATCAAATATTAAAAATGGTCAATTTTTAGCAATGGATAGTGATTTTAGTCCTGTTAAAAAATGTGCAATCTCTTTTGAGGAATTAAATAGTTCATCTAAATTAGTTGAAGAAAGATTAAAAATTAAACTAGAAACCGATTGCACGATTACAGCAAAAGATGCGATGGAACAGGCTGCTAAGATTATTGTTGCTCATTTTCAAATCATTGGTAATATTGATGCTTTGGAATCGATAGAATTATTCGAAGAAAATAAAGATAAAAAAGATAAGGAAATTAAGTCATCTGTATCAATCAGTAAACTTGGCTTATCAGTAAGATCAGAAAATGCTTTAAAAAGAGCAAAATTCACCACTATTGAAGAAGTATTAAATTTAACTGATGAAGAATTGGCAAATATTAAAAACCTAGGTAAAAAATCAATTCAAGATATTATTGATAAAAGAAATGATTGAAAAAATAGAATTGGCAATGATGCTGATTTCGAAAGCGACACCACGATAGATTCACTAGAACAACTTAAAAAATCAGATGAGGGAGAAGAATAATGGCTAACCCAAAACAACTATTTCGTAGAAATACTGAATGATGAAACCATGTAGAAAGATCGTTAGTTACCGATTTATTGGTAAACGGTCAAGTTAAAACCACTCTTGAAAGAGCTAAAAGAATTAGATCAAATGCAGAAAAGATGATTACACTCGGAAAGAAAAAAACCCTTTCAACCAGAAGACAAGCAGCTAAATTTTTAAGACTTATTCCTTCAAAAGTTGAAAACAAAGATTCGTTACAATATTTATTTGATGTTCTAGCATCAAAATACGCCCAAAGAAATGGCGGATATACAAGAATAATTAAAATTAATAACCGTGCTGGCGATAATGCTAAAATGGCAATTATTAAATTAGTATAAAAATAGGAGATAAATTATGGCTATAGTTCCAAAAAGAAAAACCTCAAAGCAAAGAAAAAATTTAAGAAGAAGTCATCATGCATTAAGTCCTATTACGTTAGTAGAATGCAAGCATTGCAAACAATCAATTATTCCTCACCAAGCATGTAGATATTGTGGATTTTATAAGGAAGAAAAAGTTCTTAAAAATGTTATTAATGATAAAATTAAATAATTTTAGAAACACCAAGTTGTTGACTTGGTGTTTTATTATTTAATAAGTTATACTTGACTTTTTTAGTAAAAGATATTATCTATATTAGATTATATTTTTTTATTAATAATTTCAAAAATAAAAAAATTTTATATATAATATATAAGCTTTCTATTTTTGCTTGATTAGTTTTTAATTAAACTAATTTAGTAATATCTAAGATTTTTTAAAAAAAATAAAAAAATATTATTAAAAAAAAATAAAAAGCGTATAATAGTAATTGTAGCTTTTTTGCTAACAAATATTAAGATAGTTCTTTGAAAACTGGATACGAATACCATAACGTCAATTTTAATTTTTTAAAA
>NZ_JBSQAV010000011.1:0-26653 GCF_053851515.1 Mycoplasma sp. 773 | reverse complement strand
ATTTTAAACCATAAGTTTATTTACGGGTGGATCTTATATGATAATTATATATATATATATATATATATATTGATAAAAAGGTTAAAAATTCTTTAATAACCATTGAATATATGAAATATTTTAACTAATAAATTAACAATTATGTCTATAAATTCATACATGTATTTATTTTTAGCAAATAAATAACCTTCATTAAAAAGGTTTATAGTTGCGATTTTAAAAAATAAAAAAGGTGAGTTTAACACCTTTATTAAATTTTTTTATTTTAAATATTTACTTTTTTAGGATGGATTTTTAGTTGAAATCAATAGTTTTTGAATCTTCTTTTAGCTTTTTTAGCCTTTTTTTGCTGTTCATCAATTATCTTATTGATAAAATTGTGCATTTTTTCAACGGCATTATATGGGCTAATATAAAACGGTTCATATGGATTTGATATATATACCTTAAATTGAATTTTTTCTCGCAATACTTTAAAGGCTTGTTCACGATATTTAATAAGTTCTTCCTTAGGATAAGTAATACCAATATTAGATAAATCAGATTCCTTTATTGCTTTTCCATCAGGGGTAGTAAATGTATTTCCAAAATTTTTATATTGTGAATATGTTTTTTCTAAAGTTTGAACTTGTTTGATATACTCTTTAACTAAATTAGCTCGTTGCTCAACATTTCAAAGAGTTGTTGTGTCGTTAATTGGACCATTTATCATATTGAAATAATCATAAATTTGATCTTCAATTTCTTCTATTTGAATTTCCAAAACATCTTCAAAAAAATTTTTAACCTTCTTAATTTCAGATTCAACAAAACCACTAAATTTAGCACTTATTTCATCTTCTAATTCTTTATGATTTTTTGTATCCTTCTTTAAATCTCTTAATGAAGTATCTTTTTCTTCCTGAGTAAATGGCAATTTTTTACCACTAAAAACTTCGAATAATGCATTTATTTTTTGATCACTTGTTATTATAAAAGGTTCATCATCTTCATCTCAAGGAACATTGTGTTCTGGTTCATTTGGAAACAAAACTATTCCTTTATCATTGTTTAATAAAAAATCAAAACCTTGCTTGCCTTCTTTTGATCTATCATAATGTTTATATAAATTCTTGTAATAAAAATTATCAATTACATTCTTAATTTCTTCATTAGTTGGGTCACTAAGATCAATTTCAATTTTTGGTGCTTCATTTTTTATATTATTTATAAGATTATTGTTAGTGTTAATTGAATCAACTGAGTCTAGATTAATTGCATTTTTAATTAATAGATCCGTAATTGGTTTATTTTGTTTTATTAAATCTGTAAGGACTTTTTTTGAATGATGTTTCTTTAAATCTTCATAAACAATTTTGGTATTATTGCCAAACTCTTGATTTTTATCTTCATTTGGAGTTTCTGGTTTCTTTGGTTCAGCTGGTTTTTCTGGCTTGCTTGGTTCAATTGGTTTTTTTGGTTCTTCTGGTTTAGCGGGATTTGCACATGATAGAGCAATAATTGGTGTTGCCAAAACAGGCAAAAATCCTAAAAAAAGTAATTTGCTTTTTTTCATTTTTTTCCTTTCAATTTAGTATTTTTTATAATTATATGACCAACCAAAAAAAAAAAAAAATAGCGCTTTTTTTAAAGAAAAATCATATTTTAAATTAAAAATTTATGGCTAATTTAACTTACTATACACTTTTTTTCATCACTTAATTTTGTATAATATTTCTAATTTTAGGCTTAAAAAAAACTAAAGTTTTATACTGTCATAAACTAATGCAAATAAAAACATAAATAATTCATTAATACATATTAATAAAAAAATGAAAGTCACAAATTAAGCTTAAATTAAACATAAAATAAATAGTTTATATATTAATATTTAAGAATTTTTTAACCGATATTTCATTTTTAAAAAATATATACTTTAATAATATATGTTATCGCCTTGATTATACTTATTTTTTGTTTCACTAGAGGCATTTATAATAATTGATACACTAAATAAAATAATAAAAAACTCAAATCATTATTTGTGACTTGAGTCTAATTATTTTATTTTGCCTAATGTATTCTTATTTTAGTTATTATCTAAATTTCTTTATTTAATTAGAATGTTCAATATTTTATTTTCAATATAAATAACTTTAATCACTTGCTTGTCTTTTAATCATTTTTTAATTGAATCAAGCTGCATTGCCTGCATAACAATTTCATCATTGTTCCAAATTGGTCGAATTTCTAACTGACCACGCAACTTTCCGTTAATTTGTACACCAATTTGCGGATTTTTTTCAATAATTAAATTAGTTTTGGCAATTGGCCAATTTTGGTAAAATATCGATTTTTCACCAATCATTTCCAAAAATTCTTCTGCTATATGAGGAGCAAAGGGTGAAAATAAAATAGCAAAGTTTTTAATAATTTCTAATGAATTAATTTTTTCAATATTCGCAAGAAAATTAATAAAGACCATAAACTTGCTTATTGCTATATTAAACTTATATTTTTCAATATTTTCACTAATATCCAAAATAAGTTGATTAATATTACTATCAAGTTCCTGATTTTCATCAGTTATATCAATGTTTTTTCTTAATTTATCAACAATAAGATAAATTCTATCGAGTCATTTTCTAATTCCGTTGAGAGAATCTGTATTTCATGACTTTGACTCAGTTAAGGGGCCCATAAACATCTCATATAACCTTAGGGCATCAGCACCATGCGATTCAACTAGACCATCAGGATTGATGACATTGCCAAGAGATTTTGACATTTTTTGTCCATCTGGTCCTAAAATTAAACCTTGGTTTATTAACTTTTGAAATGGTTCCTTGGTATTGACAATGCCTAAATCATATAAAAATCTATGTCAAAATCTAGCATATAATAAGTGTAATACGGCATGCTCTTGGCCGCCAATGTATAAATCCACTGGCAACCATTGATTAAATCTTTCCTTTGCTTCTTGACTATCAAGCGGCAAATATGTTCCGTCATCATTTTTTAAAATATAGGCCAGGAAATATCAACTAGACCCCGCTCATTGGGGCATTACATTAGTATCATGTCGATATATCTTATTATCAACTTCAACATATAATCAATCCTTAATGTTGGCAAGCGGTCCTTCTGTTGAGCCTGATGCTTTAATATTATTAACCTCAGGAAGTTTTACTAAATTATCAACTAAATAAATTTTATTATTTTCATCAAATAAAACCGGAAACGGTTCGCCCCAATATCGTTGACGTGAAAATACTCAATCTCTCAATTTAAAATTAGTTTTATTATCAACGACGCCCATCGCATTTAACTTATGATAAATAACTTCTGTTGCTTGTGCTTTTTTAAGGCCGTTTGCGATATCAGAATTAATATGTTTAGAATCGTCAACAAACGGTAACTTCTCCGCTTCTAATACTTGTTTAATAGTTAGATTATATTTTCTTGCAAACTCATAATCCCTGGCATCATGAGCAGGAACAGACATTATTGCCCCTTCGCCATAACTCATTAAAACATAGTCAGAAACTCAAACCGGAATATTTTCATTTGTTAGGGGATGACTAACATATGCACCAGTGAACAAACCTGTCTTGTCTTTATTAAGTTGTGTTCTTTCAAGATCGCTTTTTGTCTTTGTTATATTTATATAATCGATAATTAATTTCTTATATTCATCTGTACAAATTTCTAAAAGCAATGGATGCTCAGGACTAATAATAATCGATGAAACACCATAGATAGTATCTAATCTGGTTGTGAAGGTTGCAATATTTTTCTTTGAATTTTTAAGATTTCATCTAACAATATGACCTTGTGATTTTCCGATTCAATTTTTTTGTAATAATTTTAAACTTTCGGGTCAATCAAGGCTAGTCAATCCCTCTAGGAGTTTATCAGCATATTTAGTGATCTTTAGGACTCATTGCTTCATCGGCTTCTTGACGACAGGAAAATTACCGCGCTCCGAAACTTTTTGCCCGTTAATTTCAATAATTTCTTCGTTGGCCAATACTGTGCCCAATCCTTCGCATCAATTAACGTCAATTTCCTCAATTGAAGCAAGTCCATGCTTATATAATTCCTTAAAAATTCATTGAGTTCAGATATAAAACTTGGGATCAGTAGTGTTAATTTCTTTATCATAATCATATGAAAATCCCATTAGTTTTAATTGTCTACGAAAGTTATTAATATTTTTTATTGTGAAGGGGGCTGGGTGGTTTCCAGTCTTAATTGCATATTGCTCAGCAGGTAACCCAAAAGCATCTCAGCCAATTGGATGCAATACATCAAATCCGTTTAATCTTTTGTAACGTGAAATTATATCTGTTGCAGTATAGCCTTCAAGATGTCCAACATGTAAACCAGACCCCGAAGGATATGGGAACATATCAAGAATATAGGCCTTTTTATTGCTTTTTTTTGTTGTCTTAAATGATCTATTTTGTTCTCAAAAATCTTGTCATTTTTTTTCTATTAGTTTATGGTTATACATGTTATTAATTTTACATTAATATCTTTTTTTACAAATATAATGTTGTTTAATTTCTTGCAAAAAACATTAGCACTGTTTTTACATAAATTATTGTAAAATTTAATATATTATTTTTAACTGTAATACAACAAAACAATAAAGGAAAAAATATGGCTGAAGAAAGTAAAGATTATAAAGACACATTATTAATGCCACAAACAGAATTCTCAATGAAAGCAAATCTTGCTGATAAGGAAATTATCTTCCAAAAAAAATGAGAAGATGAACAACTATATCAAAAAATTTTAGCTTCCAACAAAGGGAATAAAACATTTGTTTTGCATGATGGACCTCCATATGGGAATGGGAATATTCATGTTGGTCATGCGTTAAATAAAATCCTTAAGGACATAATTGTACGATTCAAAAATATGCAAGGCTTTTATGCTCCATTTACACCCGGCTGAGATACTCACGGGCTTCCTATTGAACACAAAATGTTAGTAGAGCGAAAAATGACTGCAAAAGATTTTTCAGTTGTGGAACTAAGAAGAGCATGTGAAGAGTATGCCCTAAGTCAGGTTGCAAAACAAATGGAACAATTTAAAAAGCTTTCATTGCTAACTGATTTTAAAGAAATTTATGTTACTTTAGATAAAAGATTTGAAGCACAACAATTAAGACTTTTTAAAAAAATGCTATTTGATGGTTTGATATACAAGGACCTAAAACCAATATATTGATCGCCTTCTTCACAATCTGCCCTAGCAGAGGCTGAAGTTGAATACGCAGACCATATTTCACCATCAATATTTGTTGCCTTTAAGATTACAGAAGGCAATAATATTGTTTGTAAGGATGAAAAACTAATTATATGAACAACTACTCCGTGAACATTAATTGCAAATTCAGGTGTAGCTATCAATTCAGAATTTGAATACATCAAAATAAAAGTTAATAATATTACTTACATTTTAGCCGAAGGCCTAGTTGAATCAGTTGCTCAACAATGTAAATGAGAAAAATATGAAATTATTGGAAGCAGTTTCAAAGGTAAAGACTTATTAGGAATAAAATACGAAAGTCCAATTAATAAACTAATTTGTCCAGTCGTTGAGGGACACCATGTTACACTTGAAAATGGGTCAGGATTAGTCCATATGGCGCCTTTATTTGGCGAAGATGATTTTATTATTGGAAATAAAAACAACCTTGAAAAAATTATGCACGTCAATGATGATGGGACATTAAACGAAAAAGCACTTCAATTTAAGAACATTTTCTATGATGATGCTAATCCATTAATTGGTAATTTCTTAGAGGAAAATAATTTGTTGCTTGGATTCAAAAAGATAAAACACTCATATCCTCATGATTGAAGAACCCATCTTCCAATTATGTATCGCGCCACTCCTCAGTGATTTGTATCCGTTAAAAAGATTAAAGATAAAATTCTAAATGAAATAAATAATGTTAAAACATATAACGAGTGATCAAAAAACCGCCTTGAATTAATGCTTGAAAATCGCGATACTTGATGTATTTCAAGACAACGAAGTTGAGGTGTTCCTATTATTGTTTTTTATGACAAAAACAAAAATCCAATATTGGAAGAAGAAATATTAGACTATGTCATAAATCTTATAGAAAAACATGGCTCAAACATATGATATGAAAAAACAGCGGACGAATTATTACCTGAAAAATATCAAAAACTTGGATACACTAAGGAAAATGATATTATGGATGTTTGATTTGATTCAGGATCAACTTCACTAGGCGTTAAACCAGCTGCTATTGAGGCGCCATTTGACTTATATCTTGAAGGTTCAGACCAATATCGCGGTTGATTTAATAGCTCAATGATAAATTCGGTTGCTTGAAGAAATAAAAGTCCCTTTAAGTCATTTCTATCACATGGTTTTACTCTCGATGGCAAGGGGCGCAAGATGTCTAAATCATTAGGAAATACAGTTGACCCGCTAGAAATAGTAAAAAAATATGGTTCAGATATTTTAAGATTATGAGCTGCAAACTCTGAATACACGGCCGATATTACAATTGATAATAAGATTTTGGAACAAAATGTCGAAATTTATCGTAAATTAAGAAATACAATCAAATTTATGCTAGGAGCACTATTTGACTTTGATTTTAATTATGTTAGTCTTGAATCTATTCATGCATTAATGTTTGAAAAAATAAATAACTTGGAAGCTAAAATTCTATCCTTTTATGAAAATTATAAATTTGTAAATGTTATTAAAGAAGTAAATAATTTTATCATTGATTTAAGTTCTTACTACATCACAATTACAAAAGATATTTTATATCTAAATAAACAAGATAACTATGAAAGAAGACAAGTTCAAACCGTTTTTGCCAAAACCATTAAAACTTTATTGCAAATACTTGCTCCTATACTTCCAACAACTATGGAGGAAGTATATCAATATTATAACGAACCTAATAAGCAAGAATCTGTACACTTATTAAAATGAAATCTAAATAAAACTTTTTCAACAAAGCTAAGCGATAAATGACAAGAATTTTTTGATCTAAAAGACGAAGTTTATAGATTAATTGAAGAAAAGATTAAATTGCAAGAAATTAAGAGACAAAACGAGGCATTTGTAACTATTACAACTAAATCAGAATTCATAAAATCATTACCACTAGCTAAATTACTAATGATTGCTAAATTAACCATCGGAAACGAAATGAAGGTTGAAAAACGCGAATCATATAAATGCCTAAGATGTTGAAATCACTTTGAAAAAGATCAATTTAGTTTTAAAAATGAAATTTGCTTTAGATGCGAGGAGGTTATTGATGCAAGAAAATAAAAAGGAAAAATACTTTTCAAAAGAATATTGAAAAACAAATTGAAAATTCATTCTTGTTAACATAGCAATTTTTTTGGGAGCATTATTTATTTTCTTATTAATAGACCAACTTACAAAGGAATATATTTTTAGATGAAAAGATAAAAGCATTTTATCTCCAGATCTAGACTATGAAATCGGCAACAAATTTATAATCTTTAAATCAGTTTTTCACGCTGGCACTACGTTAGGTTTTTTTGAAAGCAATTTGCCAGTCTTGCACACATTTAGTTTTGCCATTATTCTAGGTTCACTATGAGGCGTAACTTTTGTTAGAGAAAAACATTCAATATGCATAACTATTTTTCTTGGTTTAGTAAGTGCTGGATCTATGGGTAATATGATTGATAGATTTATATTCGGTGGCGTAAGAGATATTATGAATTTTCCGTGAGCAAACCAGGGTGTTTTAAATTTTGCTGATATTTGATTAGTTTTAGGAGCAATAAGTGTGGTTTTATCGATTGTAACCATACATTGAATAAAACATTATAAAAAGAACAAACTAACAAAAGACGAAAATAATGTTTAACTAAACCTTATTTTTTTCGCTCTTTTTTCATATATTTGTTATATTTCCAGGTTTATAAATTAAAAATTTATAGGGAGGAAAAATGAAAAAATTAAGTGAAAAAGAATGTGATGAAATTGCTGGCGGATTTGCTATATCAGCCTTAATTACTTCTATATTAGGAGCAATTCCAATAATCACCTCAGCAATAAGCTCTACCGTAGGTCTAATAAGATCAGTAAATTCTTCAAAGGGCGAAATTAAAACTAAAGATTTCAATGCAAAATGGGAAGATACTGATAATAACATTGGCTTCAATGTTGGCTTTCATTACTGCTTATAAATAAAAAACTAGGAAACTTTCCTAGTTTTTTATTATTAATCTTCTTTTTTTGAAATAAGTACTTATTTTTTTGATTTTTCTAATATCTTGTTAAATCTTTCTACACGACCACGTGCCTTAACGTCTGTACGATTTCCGGTGTAGAATGCATGACAATTAGAGCAAACATCTAAAGATACTTTTTCAGCGGTTGAACCAAAAATAAAATCTGTGCTACACGATGAACATGTTGCATGAATTTCAGAATATTTTGGATGAATTTCCTTTTTCATAGAATATGCTCCTTATATATTATTTATTGAAGTTAATTAACTAGCAAAAATTATAACATAAAAGCGTTATTTTTACTCATTAATATTTTTTCATTTTCACTCAACAACTTCTGGCATATCGTAGCCAAATTCATGAATATATTCATTATGTTCTTGTATTTTTTTATTCATTAAATCGATAAAATTTTGTTCCTTAGAACCATATAATTTCTCTATTGCATCTTTAGCAATGTGATATCTATCCATTTCGCTTAATTGTCTGATATCAAAACTAGTTGTTATATCGCCATTTTCACGATAACCATGAATAATTAAATTGTGATTTGTTCGATCAAAGAATATATCTCTTATTAAACCTTCAAATCCGTGGAAAGAAAACACAACTAGTTTATCTCTTGTAAATGCCTTATCAAATTCCTCGTCACTAATTCCACGTGGATCGATCTTAGGATTTCTTAATTTTAATAAATCAACAACATTAATATACTTGATTTTAAGCTTAGGAAAATGACTATGAACAATAGAAATTGCTGCTAGTGTTTCTAGGTTCGGTTCAACACCAGATGATGCAAAGACAATATCAGGCGTTTCTGTTTCCTTAACATTTGAAGCTCAATCAATAACCTTATAGCCTTTTTCAACAAGTTCTTTTGCTTCATCGATATTGAAAAATTGTTCTCGCGGTTGCTTAGAAGCAACAATTAGATTAATAACATTTCTTTCAGTTAATGATTTTTCCATAACAGCCAAAAGTGTATTAGAATCTGCGGGCAAATATTCTCTTATTAATTCAGGACGTTTGTCGGCAAGATGGCCTAAAAGGCCAGGATCTTGGTGCGTATAACCATTATGATCTTGTTGAAATGCTGTTGAAGTTGCAATAATATTTAGAGATGGATAATCATTTCTTCATTTCAATTCTAAAGACTTCTTTAATCACTTCATATGCTGAGTTAACATTGAATCGATAACCCGTAAAAATGATTCATATGAAGCAAAAAAACCATGGCGTCCAGTCAAAACATAACCTTCTAAAAAGCCTTCAGCCTGGTGCTCACTTAATTGTGAATCAATAATTCTACCAACAGGACCAACAAATTCATCATATTTGTCCGAATATTCCTCTAACCATTGACGCTTAGTAACTCTAAAAAGTTCAAATAATCTATTTGATTTAGTTTCATCAGGACCAAAGACCCTAAAATTATCAGGATTTTTTGTTACAACATCAGCCATATATTTTCCTAGCTCAACCATATCCTGCCCTTTATTTTTACCAGGATATTCAACATTAGTAGCAAATTTTTCTCATGGAGATAAATCTAGATAGCGTGAATTGATTCCTCCGTTTGTTATTGGATTTGTTGCCATTCTTTGCTTACCTTTTGGAGCCAGGTTTTTAATTTCCGCTAGAATAGTTCCGTTTTCATCAAAAAGTTCTTCAGGTTTATATGATTTTAGTCACTTTTCTAACTCTTTAATGTGAGTAACATTAAAAGCACTAACAGGCAAGGGCACTTGATGTGCTCTAAAACTGCCTTCAATTGCTTGTCCATCTCAATCTTTTGGACATGTCCAACCTTTCGGGGTTCTAACAACTAGCATAGGCCATAATGGTCTTGTTGCACTATTCGGCCCGACTAATTCTGCCTTAGCCTTAATATTTAGAATATCTTCAATAGCTTGATCCATGATTTTAGCCATTTCTTGATGAATTTCAACACTAGTTTTATTACCACTTCATTCAAAGAAATATGGCTTTCAACCTAAACCTAAAAAATATTGTTCAATTTCCTTTTTTGGTTTTCTTGCTAAAAGAGTTGGATTAGAAATTTTCCCACCATTTAGATGAACTATAGGAAGAACAACACCATCATTCACTGGATTAATAAACGAATTTGAAAATCATCCAGCACAAAGAGGCCCAGTTTCAGCCTCACCATCGCCTATAACCGCAGCCGCAATCACACCAGGATTATCCAATATTGCTCCTGTTGCATGCGATAATGAATAACCTAACTCTCCACCTTCATGAATTGATCCAGGTGTTTCAGGAGCGGCGTGACTTGCTGTTCCACCAGGAAATGAAAAACGCTTGCACATTCGTTGTATCCCTTTTTCATCCTGTGAAATTTGGGGATAAATTTCTGAATAAGAACCATCCAAATATGAGTTAGATATCATGACTTGGCCACCATGTCCAGGACCCTCTATATAAAACATATTTAAATCATATTTATTAATAACACGGTTTAAATGAGTATAAATAAAATTTTGTCCAGGAATTGTTCCTCAGTGACCAATAGGATATAATTTAATATCATCTTTTGTTAATTCTTTTTTTAATAATGGATTGTTTCTTAAATAGATTTGAGCAACACTTAAATAATTAGCTGCTCTAAATCACTTATCCATTAATTCAAAATATTCTTTTTTATCAAAATTACTATTCATATTCCTCCATAATATATTTTTGCAAAAAATATAGTAATAATATTTTACATCAATTTATTAAGAAGTAAAGGGGTTAATAGCTAATCATACATAAAAACAAAAAATGCCCTACAATAAACATAGTCATTTTTTTAAAAACACATTTTATTGTTAATTTCTCCAAAAAACGTATGTCGAGTTTCTTGATTTAATGACAACTGTAATCTTTTTTGTTATATCAATTTATTATAATTTTCTACAATAGTTTTTAGTTATAAAAAGCCATTTTTTTAACATATGTTTAATAACTAAATTTAGATCATTTACTGAAAATAAATTTTAATTGAGAATTTTATTTGTTTTGTGATGAATTACAACTGATAAATAAATATAATTTAATTTTTTGATGTTTCAATATATGAAACTACAATATTTGGCGTATCTCTATTACAATTTCTTTTTTTACATAATCAATAAACAAAGAACTCAAGCCTCTTATTTCTTCTTCTTTTTTTTCTTTTAGCTATTTCCTATTAGCAACTAATTAAAAAATCCAAGCACAAATGTGACTGGATTTTTTATCTATGTTCAACAAAAGCAAGTAATTTTATAATCCTAATTCCTCATCAGTCGGAATATCTAGATTTGAACCAACATAAGCAAAAATTTCAGGACTTTGTTTTAAATATTTACCATCTAAAATTCTTTGAACAGATTTTATCGTATCTTCCAACGAAACATAAACACCGGGAGATTTTGTAAAGTGTTCAGTCATAAAGAAGTTTTGAGTAAAGAAATTTTCCAATTGAAGAGCCTTTTTAACTGTATTCTTACTTTGTTCATCTAATTCATCAAATCCTAGAATCAAAATAACATCTTCAAGGTCTTTATATGCTTTTAAAATTCTTTTTGTTTCTATGATAGCGTCAAAGTGTGCTTTACCAATAATTTTTTCATCAACAGAATGTGATGAAGAAGCTAGAGGGTCAAAAGCAGGGAAAATATTTTTTGAGGTTTGATTACGCGATAAAACAAGATTACCATCAAGGTGGTTAAATACTGCAACAGCTGATGGATCACTTAAATCATCCATTGGCAAGAAAATAGTTTGGAAAGATGTTATTGACCCATTTTTGTTTCTAAATAATCTATTTTCAACATTAGCAACATCTGATTCTAATGTAGATTGATAACCACCTACAGAAGGTTTTTTACCCAATGAAGCAGAAACCTCATTTTCAGCCTGAATAAAACGATAAATATTATCAATAAATAATAAGACATCATCTTTTTCATAATCTCTTAAATATTCGGCAGCTGTAATACCAATTGGTACAATCGACATTCTAGCCCCTGGTGATTCATTCATTTTTGAAATATACATTACTGAATTCTTCATTAAATTTGATGATTCTAACTCATCAAATAATTCAATAGCTTCACGTGATCTTTCTCCGGAACCAATAAAAATATTTGAAGTCTTTGTTGATTTTTTATTAACATTAAAAATAATTTCCTTCATTAAAACAGTTTTACCAACGCCGGCACCACCAAATATACCCAATTTATATCCTTTAATAATTGGCATAAAGAAGTCAATTGCCTTAATTCCTGTTTCAACTATTTCTAGATTACTCTCTAGATAGCGATCGTTGTTAATAATTGAATTCATTTCAATATATATAGGTTTTGTTCCACGTTTTTCAAGTAACGGTTTTCCCTCAAATGAATAGATATTATTTTTGGAACCTGAACCAACTGGAACCATAAAACTTTGTTTGGTATTAATAATTTCATCATTGATGTTAATTTCTTTTGAAGAATAGATAATAATAGCTCTAATTGTTTCCTCATCAATAATTCTTTTTACCAATAAATAAGTTTTGCCGTCATTCGTTGTTAGTAATTGATTAACTAATGGCAACTCTTTTTTATTAAATTTAACTTCAATAATGTCAGATCATAATTTAACTATTTTTCCCATTATTTATCTCCTAACTTTTTAGCAACTAATTCTAAATATTCCTTACTAAATTCAACAAACTCATGTTCATATTCAACATCTCATCCTAAATTTAAATAATCTGAATATTGTTTTAAAGCATATGCAAAAAAGTTTTTCATAATCTTATCATCATAATCTGTACTTGTTTGCATAGTATTATAAGCATTTTTAGCTTCCTGATTTGTTTCAATTAAAAGATCGATAAATCTTAGCGCTTTTTCTTCATCCTTAATTCCATGTAATATAGTTCATGAAATTAGTTTAGACATCAATAAAACAAATTTATTCGAATATAATGTATATCCTTTTTGGATAAACATCTTATCAATCATTTTTCCTTTGTACAATAATGTTGCAGTTTCTTTATTCAATTCATAATCAAGAGCAGCAAGTTTTAAATGTCTCTTATATTGTTTAAAGATTTTGCCTACTTCTGAAGCTACTTTTGACATAATTCTATTTTGTACTGATGAACCAGTTCTTGAAACTGATAAATTAATATTGATAGCCGGTAAAACACCTTGAGAAAATAAGTCAGCGCTAGTTACAATTTGACCATCAGTAATTGATATAACATTAGAAGAAATTAATGAAGTTATATCGCCATCAATAGTTTGTAAAATTGGCAAAGCAGTAATTGTTTTTCTATTTTTAAATGAACCAGCACGTTCTAATAATTGTGAATGAGCAAAAAATATGTCGCCGGGCATTGCTTCCTTACCAACAGGCTTATCAGTTAATAAAGCAATTTCTCGAATAATATTAGCATGCTTTGTTAAGTCATCAAATATAATAACAACATCATCAGTTAATGAAATGTTTTCAGCATGAGCCATACCTACATACGGAGCTAGATATTGCTCGTATGCACTAGTAGCAGGCGCATCAACAATAATAGTATTTTTTAAAGCATCATGTTCTTTTAAGGTATTATAAATTTTAGATATGCTTTCTCTTTTTTGTCCAATTGCAACATAAACACACTTGGTATTGGTTTTTGCTTGATTTAAGATAACATTAATTGCTATGTGAGTTTTTCCAGTTTGTCTATCCCCAATAATTAATTCACGTTGTCCTTTTCCGATAGGAATTAATAAATCTATTGATGTGAATCCTGTATATAGTTGCTCATTTAATGTTTGAACACTCATTAATTGATGAGCAAGTTTAAATGTGGCACTTTCAGGATCATTTTTTTGTTTTTCAACAGCAAGCTTTTTAGGTAAAACAACATCGCCAAAAATATCGACTACATTTCCAAAATGTTGTTTTGAAGTAAATACATCACGCTTTTGGGTAGCGATTATTGTATCATTAATTTTTAACTCTTTATTTTCATTATTAGCTAATAAAAACGCGTGATCATTTGTAGCACTAATAAGAATTAATTTAATATTTGCATCTCTTTCGCAAACAAATTGTTGTCCTTGTTCATAAGGAAATTGTCCTGATACTTCAACAATATAACCAAAAATAGAAATTATCTTGGGATTTTTATTTGGTTTAGCATTACTATTTTCCATTTTCTTCTCCTTTATTATTCATAAAATAACTTTTTTTAATATATAACTTCAAAATTCCTGCTATGTCTGAGAAATATAAAATAATGTTAGGCAAGAATTCAACATAATATCCATCTTTTATTAGGTCCTTAAGAATCTCATTATATAATTTTTCGAAGTCATTATTTCATTCAAATTCTTCATTATTCGCATAAATTAATGGAACTTTTTTATAAATGCTAAATATAGCGTTTTCTTCGAAGTTAACAATAAAATTGGCAAATTTTATAGGTAGATAATCCATAAGTGATTTCTTAATTCTCTCTAGAAAGTCAATTACACGGGAATCCTTTGTATTAAAATTACCTTTAAATAAAATAGTTGAAATAAGTTTATTAAAATCAATTAATTTAATTTCATTTTGATTTTTTTGATCTTCAAACCAGAACAAAATTCTATCTTTATTTCCATCTATTAATATAGATTTTTTTTCAGGCATTTTTCTCCTTAAAATAAGTTAAATAATAAAACAACATTATTATAACCATAATTTCCTAATAATTTAGGAATTGATAATAAAAAAATAATAGCAAAGCCATTATTTTTCTACAATAGGATATACTGAAGCAAATTTTCTATTAATTCTATTTTCGAATTTTACAATACCATCTATTAAAGCAAATAATGTATCATCTTTTCCTTTGCCTACATTATTGCCAGGAAAGATTTTTGTTCCTCTTTGTCTATAAATAATGCTTCCGGCTGTTACAAATTGTCCATCAGTAGCCTTAACTCCTAATCTTCTACCAGCCGAGTCTCTACTATTCGAGGTTGTTCCACCAGATTTCGTATGTGCCATGTCTTATTTCTCCTTAATTTCTGCAATTTGAACTTTTGTATAAGGTTGACGGTGACCTAATTTACGTTTATGAGTTGATTTAGCATTGTGTCTATAAACAACAATTTTCTTTGCTTTCCCTTGTTTTTCAATGATACCTAAAACAGAAGCAGCTTCTAAATATGGAGTTCCAATTTTATTTTCGACTGCTAAAACTTTATCAAAAACAACCTTGTCCCCTGCATTTCCATCGATTTTTTCGATATAAATAGAATCGCCTTTTTTAACGATTAATTGTTTACCACCTGTTTCGATAATTGCAAACATTTAAAATCTCCTTATATTTTGTCACATCTTTGAGGTACTTTTAAAAAGTTTAAAAACCTGTTTAGAATGGTTACTCTATAAGTAACTTGATTATTTTACCACAAATTTGCGTATATTTCGGCAAAATAAAAAAACAAGGAAATTATTCCTTGTCCTTATTCTAATTAATTATTCGTAATCTATTTTATTATCATCAAATTCTTCTGATTCATTATCATCAGTCTCAAAATCTTCATTGTCATAAAAATCATCAGCAAAGTCATTAACAAAGCCTTTGTCGCTAAGACCTTCTTCATCATATTCTTGCGTCAAAGTATCTAAATCAATCATATTTTCATCGCCTAATTCAATATCGTCTTGTTCTTCGTTTTCATCGAAATTTGTAAAGTATTTAATCGATGGTTTAATATCGTATTTAGAATGTTCTTCAAATGAATATAGTGCAGTTCCTGAAGGGATTTTCTTTCCAACAATAATATTTTCTTTTAGACCACTTAAATTATCTGTTCTAGAAGAAATGGCAGCATTAACAAGAATTTTCGAAGTTTCTTGATATGAAGCGGCAGCCAAAAACGAATCAGACAACAGCGGAACTTGTTTAGCACCTTTAATAACAACACTTCCATATGCTGGAATTTTGTTTTGAGATAATAATAACGAATTTTCTTCTTGATAATCAAAGATATCAACAATAGCACCAGCAAAGAATTTTGAATCTCCAGGATCACTAATAACAATTTTAGACATCATTTGTCTAATAATAATTTCAATATATTTATCACTAATAGCAATACCTTGAATACGATAAATTCTTTGAATTTCTTTTAGTAAGTAATTTTGGACTGTTCTAACATCAGTTAGTGCTAATAACTCTTTTAGAATAATTGGGCCTTCTGAAAGCTTTTGGCCGACTTTAACATCATCACCAATAGAAACTCTTAATTTCTTATTAGTATTAACTAAAATAGATCTAGTTTCAATTTGATTTTTATTATTCAGAATTTCGATATAAACAACATAATCGTTATCAGATTTTTCAAGTTTTTCAATATCAACTACAATACCTTGATATGGCGAAATTGTTGCTGGTCTACCTCATGGTTGTTCATGAGCATCAATTAATTCAATTAATCTAGTAAAACCGCCAGTAATATCTTCAACACCAGCAACCCCACCAGTATGGAATGTACGCATAGTTAGCTGTGTACCAGGTTCACCAATTGATTGAGCAGCTATGATACCTACTGCTTCACCAATATTAACAACACGGTTTGTTGCTAAGTCCTTACCAAAACACATTTTACATACACCATTACGAGTGTTACATCCAAGGATCGATCTAATTTCAACTTCTTCAATACCAGCATCAATAATTTTTTGTGCTATCTTATTAGTAATTAAGATGTTTCGGCTACAAATCAAATTACCTTCTTTATCATAAATTGGCTTATTTGAAAATCGACCAATTATTCTTTCTTTTAGAGATACAATAATTTGTTTTGTTTTAGTATCAATGATATTTCTAGCTAAAAATCCATATTCCGAACCACAATTTTCTTCTCTAACCACAATATTTTGAGCAACATCAACCAATCTTCTTGTTAAATAACCTGATTTAGCAGTATTAAGTGCAGTATCAGTAAGACCTTTTCTAGCACCATGGGTTGACGAATAGAATTCAAATGCGGTTAGGCCCTCGATAAATGATGACTTAACGGGAACTTCAACGGTCGAACGAACAACCCTATCATTTTTAGCATCAGCTTTAGTGGTTTTTGTATTGTTAGCCATCAATCCACGCATACCAGCTAATTGAACATAGTTCGAAATGTTTCCACGAGCACCTGAGTTAATCATAGTGATAACTGGGTTTTGTGGATTTTCTTTGATGATTGTTTGCAATTCTTGTTGGATTTTATCTTTGATTTCAGCTCATTTTTTAATAGTTAACGAGTATCTATCATCATCAGTTATATAACCTAATTTGTAATAGTTTTTTAATTTAGCAATATATTCATCACCTTCAGCGATATATTCTTTCTTCTTTTCAGTTTCTAAAATATCTGAGAAGGAAATAGAAATACCTGAAGTAGTTGAATAATCAAAGCCAAGTTGTTTAATATCATCAAGAATAGAAGCAACAATATTTGTATATTTAAATCAAACCTTGTCTAACAATTTGGCTTTCTCTTTAGCACTTAATGGAATATGAATTTGTCCGCGGTATCTCTCTTCATTTTCTAAATTTAATTTTTGTTTTTCTTCTAAAACAAATTCAGTCAATAAATCTGCATGTTCTCTTTCAAGATTTTGGCCCTTGTAGGTTTTTAATTTTAGAAATTCTAAAACAATATCTGAATCTTGCAAATCATTAATTTTATCAATAACGCTAGCAACTTCTGCTATGCTTATTGTTGCAACATAGTTATCAAACATGTAACGAATAATCTTGGCAATATTCTTTTTATTAAAGGCATCTAGCAATGGTAAGGTCTTAATATATTCAGGAATATTTATACCAGCTTTAACTACATATGTTTTATTAAACTCATTCTTATATTCCTCTAAATTAATTGCCTTTATTACTTTATTATCAAAGATAAAAGGAAAATCTTTTGGAAACACATTATTAAAAATAAATTTACCAACTGTTGAAATAACATAAAGTTGTTGATTAATTGTATTTTTATTAAATATTTTAGAGTTTTTTACCTCTTCAGCAGGTAATGCTACCCTTGCATGTAAAGAAACTTTTTTAGCCTCAAGGTTCCTTATCATGTGATCATAATTGTCAAAGACTCTTCCTTCGCCCTTAGCATCTTTTTGTTCAATTGTTAAATAATATAAACCCAAAATCATATCTTGTGAAGGATTAATAATAGGTTCTCCATCCTTAGGGCCTAGAATATTTTTATTGGCAAGCATCAATTCACGACTTTCCAATAATGATTGTTCCGAAATAGGCACATGAACAGCCATTTGGTCACCATCAAAATCGGCATTAAAAGGGGTACATACTAAAGGGTGTAATCTTATAGCCTTTCCTCTAACTAAAACCGGTTCAAATGCTTGAATAGACAAACGGTGAAGCGTAGGAGCACGGTTAAGAAGTACTAATTTTCCTTTAATTGCTTCAGCAACATGAGGTCAAATAATTGGATTTTGATCTTCAATTATTTTCTTAGCATTTTTAACAGTTGTTGCAACCTGTTGATCAATTAAACGAGCAATAATTCATGGCTCAAATAATTTTGCAGCCATCTCTCTTGGAATACCACATTGATGCATCTTTAAATTTGGTCCAACAACAATAACAGAACGGCCAGAATAGTCTACACGTTTTCCAAGTAAATTCTGTCTAAAACGTCCTTTTTTACCTGTTAGTGCATCTGAAATAGATTTAAATGGACGATTGTCCTTTGATAAAACAGGGTTAGGGGTTCTTCTTTGATTATCAATTAAAGCATCAACGGCTTCTTGAACCATACGTAATTCGTTTTGCGTTACGAGTTCAGGAGCATCTTTTTCTTGTCATTCTTGTAAACGATTATTTCTAATAATAACTCTACGATATAGCTCATTTATATCACTTGTTGAGTGTCTACCACCATCCAATTGAATTAATGGTCTAAGATCAGCCGGAATAACTGGTAAATTGTAAATTAGCATATTTGTTGGCAATTGTTTTGATTCAATAAACGCGTTAATAACTTGCAATCTCTTATATAATTTTTCCCTATTTTGTTTAGTAGTAGTTGCAAACTTTTCGGGATTTTTAGATTCTTGTAAATTGAGTTGATTAATTTGCTCTGTTACATAAGCTTTTTCAGCGACTAGATCTAAATTCTTCAATAGATACTCAATAGCTCTTGCCCCAGTCATAATTTTTGCGTCTGAATAATGTTGGATGATATCATTTAATTCATAAAAGTCAATTCCATATTCTTGACCGATTTTTGAAGTGGCTTTTTCAACCAATTGCTCAATTGTTTCTGAAATTTCATCATAAGCTTCTTTATGATCTGGATTTTTTGGATCAAAACGTGTTAATAATTCATCCAATGCTTCTTTATATATAACAGCAGCATCATTGATTTCGATTATTAAGTTTTTAGGTAATGATTTAAGTCCACCATCTTCTACAACAATATGATTTTTATAATAAATAAGATTTTCAAGTTCCTCTCTTCTAACTGTTTCAGATGAATTTTGACTCGAAATTCTTAAACCTAATAATTTATAAATAATTGAATGGTCAACCTTAAAAAACCAAAAATGAACAACAGGGCTATTTAACTTAATATGCCCCATATGATTTCTACGTGCTATTTTAGGCAAGATTTGAACATTTTCTTTACGACACAAATCAGTTCTTGTGCAATATGAACCTTCATTTATTTTCTTATATTTATAACCACAAGTAGGACAACGATAATCTATCATTGGTCCAAAAATAATTTCATCAAACAAACCACCACGTTCAGGTTTATATGATTTATAGTTAATAGTTTCTGGTTTTGTAACTTCCCCATGCGATCAAGATTCAACATCCTCAGGAGTAGCTAATGATAAAGAAATTTTTCTAATTTTTGATTCATCTAATAAATCGAATTTTGCATTGTTTTTCATTATTCTGCTCCCCCATCTCAATCTTGTTGATATTTAGTATCAATTCTTTCATATTCAAGCTCATTTTCTTCTCGTGAATCATCATGAGTTTCAAGTTTGATGCACAAACCTCTTAGTTCATATGCCAAAACATTAAACGACTCAGGCATACCTGGCTTTGGCAACTTTGTTTTTCTTGCAAGCGAGTTATAAAGCTGATTACGTCCATTAATATTATCTGACTTATATGTTAATAGTTCTTGTAATAAATTTGCTGCACCATATGATTCGATGGCTCATGTTTCCATTTCCCCAAATCTTTGCCCACCATTTTGCGACTTACCACCAAGCGGTTGTTGCGTAATTAATGAATATGGTCCAACTGAACGAGCATGCATTTTATCATCAACCATATGATATAGTTTTAAATAGTACATTATCCCAACCGATATTGGTTGATCAAATGGTTCACCAGTACGCCCATCATACACAACAGATTTACCTGATGGATTAATTTTTGCTTCTTCAAGAATTTCTTTAATTTGATTATGAGTAATTCCATCAAATGTTGGAGTAACAAATTTTGTATTTAATTTTTGCGCAGCTAAGCCAAGGTGCAATTCTAGAACTTGTCCAATATTCATCCGTGATGGAACACCTTGAGGGTTAAGAACAATATCCAGTGGAGTACCATCTTCTAAATAAGGCATTTCCTCAACTGGTAAAACAACGGAAACAACGCCTTTATTACCGTGACGACCTGCCATCTTGTCCCCAACTTTAATTTTTCTCTTTTGGGCAATTGAAACTTTAACAATCTTTTCAATACCGTCTTCTAGAACATCACCAAATTCACGACTTAAAACATCAACAGCAACAACTGTACCATTATGACCATGTTTAACTTTTAGTGATGTATCCTTTTTTGAAGCAGTCTTTTGTCCAAAGATAGCTCCCATCAGTTTTTCCTCAGGAGTTGGGTTTTCTTCACCTTTTGGCGATGTTCTACCAACCAAAATATCACCTGCAGAAACTTCAGAACCAACTCTAACGATACCATTATCATCTAAGAAACGCTTTGAGTGGTTTGAAACATTAGGAATATCAGTTGTTAAAATATCTTCACCGGCTTTTGAATGTCTAAATTGAATAGTTTGTTCTTCAATGTGAATCGAAGTATAGACATCATCCTTAACTAGTCTTTCTGATAAAACAACAGCATCCTCATAATTAAAACCATGTCATGTTGTGAAACCGACCAAAACATTCTTGCCTAATGCCATTTCACCATTTTTCATTGATGGACCATCAACCAGTAAATCTCCAGTTTTAACACTTTGACCTACCTTAACTAATGGAACCTGATGAATTAAAGTACCTTGATTAGATCTCTCGAAAGTTCTTAAATGGTATTCATCTTTCTTATTACTTTCATCTCTCTTAATGATGATAACGTTAGCATCAACATAAGATACCACACCATCATATTTAGCAATAATGTTTGTTGAAGAATATTTAGCAATATCAGCTTCAACACCAGTTGCAACTAATGGAGCTTCAGGGAATAATACAGGTACAGCTTGACGTTGCATATTAGAACCCATTAATGCCCGGTTAGCGTCATCGTTTTCTAAAAAGGGAATAGCAGAAGCGGCGATCGAGGTCATTTGACGGTTTGAAACCCCAACAAAATTAACTTCATTAGCTGGGACTTCAAGATATTCATTATCACGACGAACCATTACCATTTTATCAACAATTATATCATTTTCAATATTGACGGTTGATTGCGCAAATGTATACCCAGCTTCTTCGATGGCTGTTAAATAGTGCGGACTTGAAAAATCTACCTTTTTGTTTTCAACCTTAAAATATGGCGATTTAATAAATCCGTATTTATCAATGTCTGCGAATGATGCAAGATTAAGAATAAGTCCAATATTCGGCCCCTCAGGAGTTTCGATTGGGCAGATTCTTCCATAATGGGTAGGGTGAACATCACGAACCTCAAATTGGGCGGTATCACGGTTTAGACCTCTTGGCCCCAGCGAGGTAATACGACGTTTGTTCGAAATTTCAGCTAACGGATTACATTGGTCCATAAATTGCGAAAGTTTTGATGTATTGAAAAATGATTTAAACTGGTTAAATATTGGTTTATTATTTGTTACATTCTTTGGCGTAATCTTTGATGTTTCTTTGGTTGAAATTCTTTCACGAGTATTTTTTTCTAATTTAATTAGACCAATTCTAAATTGATTTTGCAAAAGCTCACCAATAGTAACAATTCTTTTATTTACTAATGAGTCAGGATCGTCATCAACACCAATATTAAACAATAAATTAAAATAGTATGATATTGTTGCAATTAAATCAGGAATTAGTAAAAAGTTTTCAGTTGAATTAGGATCATTACCTAGCACTTGAACTTTATTAATGTCATTTATCATGTCATTTTCTGTAGGATAAACTCATACCCTCGGAACAGATAAACGCAAAGCAAGTTTTTCATTTCCAGGCATATCCAATTGATTACCATATACTGAAGGATCAACATCAGGTAATTTTCACAAAGGAAGAATGCCTAATCTAAATTCCTCCGCAATCTTTCTTGCTATTTCTCAAGTAATTAACAAACCTTTTTCATACTTAACTTCGCCATCCATATTAATGATATGCTCGGCTAAATAGGTGTTTACTAATCTTTCGGCGATATTTAACTTACGGTTCAAAGTAAAACGACCAGTTTCAGTTAAACTGTATCTTTTTTCATTAAAAATAGTTGATGGAATTAAATTACGGGCCGATTCGGCGGTCATTCTATCACCCTTTCTAATTAAGCGATATATTGTTTCCTGGGCATCCCTTGTAATTTCCTCATCAGTATTACCTAATGTTTTATCTTTCCGTAAAGTTTCATTTAATTCTGGAATATCACCAAACATTTTCTTAATACCTTTTTCAGTAAAACCAAGTGCTTTCAAAAAGGTAGATAATAAGAATGATTTATTTTTATCGATATGCACCTTAACGGTGTCCGGGTTAGATGAAGTAGTTTTGTGGTATATTTCAACTCATGAACCGACTTGAGGAATAATTTCAACTTTATTAAACAAGTCATTAGCCTGTTTATTTCTTACATTAACTCCAAAGTAAGCACCAGTTGAACGAATTAATTGAGAGACAATAACCTTTTCTGAACCATTAATGACAAATGAGCCGCCATATGTCATAATAGGAATTTCAGCAAAAACAACTTCAGCAGGTGTAACTTCACCTGTTTCTTCATTAACTTGCTTTAATTTAGCCTTTAACTTACCTTGATATGAAGAACCTTTTTGTTTTGCCTCTTTAATACACTCAAATTCAGTTTTATTAGGATATTCAAAAGTAGCAGAATTTTCAATATACTCAATTCTTACTTTTCCGCGTGATTCAATTGGATATATGTTTCTCAATTCCTCTTCAACACCTTTGGTTAAAAATTGTTCAACAGAGTCTCTTTGCATTTTTAAGAAATCAGGAGTATCGAATTTCTTTTGACTAATTGAATAATCTCTACGTTCGGTAACCGGTCCAAATTTTCTTAAAACATATTCTGGTTTTTTGTTCATATCTAACCTCATTTTTTGTTTAAATTTACTAAAATATACTCAAAGTATTTACAACAGTTTACACATACGCATGTATGCGCATTATTTATATTATATAAAAAACACAAAAACGGCTTTTTAAGCCAGTTTTTTATGTTATCTTTATTAGTCTAAAACTACTTCAGCCTTAACTTCAGCTAATTTAGCCTTTAATTCTTCTGCTTCTTCCTTCTTAACATTTTCTTTTAATAAGGCAGGTGCTGACTCAACCAATTTCTTAGCATCCATTAAACCTAAACCTAGTAAATCCTTAACTGCCTTAATAACAGCAAGTTTATTTCCACCGTCTGATTTTAATGTAACATTAAATGTTGTTTTTTCTTCAACAACTTCAGCAGAAGCTGGAGCAGCGGCAGCAACAACAGCACTAGGATCAATTCCAAATTCTTCTTTTAGTCCTTCTACAAGTTCCATAACTTCTTTAATATTCATTTCTTTCAATGCTGAAACGAATTCTTCTTTTGTTAATTTAGCCATATTTTTCTCCTTAAAATTTTATTTTATATTTTGATTATTAAGTTTTACATTTCCTTTTGTTTAACTAACTCGTTTAGACCAATTGCAAGATTTCTAATTGGTGCAAGCAATGAGTTTCCAAGAATCATAAGTGATTCTTCATATGAAGGAAGTTTTGAAATTTCTTCAAGATTTTTTGCATCAACAACTTTGTTTTCATAAATACCAGCGACCAATTGTAAGGCAGGGTATTCTTTTTTGAATTTAGCTAATGCTTTTAGTGTGATTAAGTCATCTTCATTAGCAAAAATAAATATATTTTGGCCAACAAGATAATCATTTAATGTTTTGTGTTCTGTCGATAATAAGGCTTGTTTAACTAAACGATTTTTATAAACTTTTATTAAAACGCCATACTTAGCCAATTCTCTACGAATTGCTTGCAACGAACTAACATCTAAAGTTTTATACATAGCAACATATAAAGCCTTAGACTGATTTAGGTTTTTAGAAATTTCATCAACTACTAAGACCTTAGCATCCCTTAATGCGCTCATTTCTCCTCCTATTTTAAATTATGTTTTTGCAATATCAATAGTCAAGCATACTCGGTAACTTATTAAGCTTAAGCGTTTGCCGTTACTGTCTTCATATATTGCAAAAGCATTATACCATAGAAAAAATAAAAATTTAATATCATTATCATAATTTTCCATTATTTAATGTGTTTTATAGTATACAATAATTTTGACTCATTTTCTATTTTTGATTATTTAAATAGGAGTCAAAACAAAATTCAAGCATTTTTTGATGTTTGACTCTTCCATTTTTTCAATCTATTTGTAGCAAACAAAAAAATTGGAATGGAAACTTTTTTACAAAATACAAGGATTTTATTATGACAGGTAAAAATGCAGCAATTGCATCTTTTATAATATCTATTTTAGGTGCACTTTTTTTAGCAATATCGTTAGTTATGTTTTTGCTTTTAGCTTTGGTTAACATAAAATCTAATTCTAATGAAAAAATATTTGATATTTTACCTTTTTTACCTTTGGGAACAGCGTTGATATTAAATATTATAGGTTTAGTATTTTATTTTATAGCTATGGTTAAAACACGTTTATCAGCAGCTAGAATATTAATGATAATCGGGTTATTTCTTCCACTTTTAGGATTAATAGGTTTAATTATTGCTATGACTGAACAAACAAATTTTAATAAAGCAAAAATTTATATAAATAATGGAAAATATTGTAGTATATGTGGACGATTGTTACAAGAAAACAATCAAACAATACAAAATCCGCAAATCAACACTCAATAAGAGGCCACTATTATTAGAGAAGTAATACATGTTAGTGGTAATGATGCAAATCTAGAATAAAACAAAAATTAAAATAAACCTTAATACATAAAGTATTAGGGGAAAAAATGGAAAACTCAAATGTAAAAAAATTTCATTTTTTCATTTTTCAGATTTTCTTAAGTTTTTGAGCAAAAAATAAAAAGTGTAAAATTGACCATTATTTTCAAGCAAAACACACTTTTTGTTTTTTTATATACAATTTTTTACAATTTCTAAAATTTCATTATAGTTTCTTCATTGCTCTTATTAATAGCGGGGTTAATAAATCTGTCTTCAATTATTTTCGCGTTTCTTAACTTAGTTAACTTATTACAGTCTTTTAAAAAAAATCAATTAACTTAGTATTGGTTATTTTTCAATAAAACCTTGTTGATGATAGAATTCATTAATTTCAAATATTGTAAAATAAAACAATTAATGCAATGAAATTTAGTAAAAAATGCCCTCGAATATGTTTTTCTCAGTTCGGATAAATATCGGTCAGGTTTTTAGTGATTATTTCAATGTTTTGAGGTTTTCTTCAATTTGATATTGTTTGCGATAAACTAAAACAATTTCTTCAAGTTTAAGATCTTTTCTTGATGTTTCATAAACAAAGTAACCATCAAATTTTTCATCTTCTTCGATTTTGTCTAGATCAAGAATAAAACTCATTTTTCAACTCTTTATTTAAAAAAATATCTAACAAAGATGCTTTTATTACGCATCCTCAACACTATACAAATTCAAAAAAGAAATGAGTTTTATTATCCCATATGATATTTTACTTACTTATAAGTCTATAGGAAGTCATTTAGGTCAAAATCTAAGTGCCATAAACCTAAGAAAAAACTGCTGGCAAAATAATGCGTGAACAACCTAAAGAAATTAATGATTGATTAACTTTGAATGACTATGAAATGGATATAGTCTATAGAAATATAAAATCAAAGAAAGTCATATTAACTTTGATAAATCGCTTAACAAAAAATCTTATG
>NZ_JBSQAV010000010.1:0-32265 GCF_053851515.1 Mycoplasma sp. 773 | reverse complement strand
AAATCTCCAGATTTAATATTAGTTAAATTCTCCAGCCTTTCCTGTTCTCAAGCGTAATGCTAAAGATAAAAAATAAGGTGTTAAAGTTCTCCAAAATGTGTTTATCTAAAGATAATAAACCTAAGTTTATAAAAGAACTCAAAGAATTGATCATAGATTGTCTTTCTAGTTTTAAATTAGCATAAAAAAACTACCACATAATTTGGTAGTTAATCTTAATTATTATTTAGCCATTTGTTCGGCAACTTCTGCGGCAAAGTCAACTGTTTTCTTTTCTATTCCTTCACCAACCTCATATCTTTTAGCACTAACTAAAGTCAAGTGAGAATCATTTAGATACTGTCCAACAGTTTTAGTATCTTCCATTACGAAGGGTTGATATAATAAAACACCTTTTTCGTTTAATTGTTTTCTTAGTAAACCTTCCTTAATAGATTGTTGAATCTTTTCAGGCTTATTTGCTAGAGCAGGTGATGCATCCAACATATCATGAATACCCTTTAACTCAACTGGACACAAACATTGTTCTGTTAAATAAGATGGGTTAAGAGCAGCAATATGCATCGATACATTTCTTAATGCTTCAGCATTCATACCCTTACCCATAATAATCGTTGCCACTCTATTATTAGCATGGGTATAACCGGCCACAATTTCGCCTTCCTTAGCAACATATTTTAGCGCTCTTCTTAATGTTATTTTTTCACCAATTTTTGCTGTTAATAAACTAGTTTGATCCTCGATTGAAACACCATCAATTTTAATTGCCTGTAATTCTTCATCACTGGTAAAATCATTTACCAACAATGATTCACCGATTTTATTTGCTAATTCAATAAATAATTCATTTTTAGAAACAAAATCTGTTTCAGAATTAAGTTCAAATATAACTGCAACGTTATCTTTAACAACAGCTCTAACGATACCTTCGGCTGCGATTCTTCCAGCTTTTTTAGCAGCCTTTAAAATTCCTTTTTCTTGTAATCAGTCGATTGATTTTTCAACATCATTGTCATTAGCCTCAAGCGCTTTTTTAACATCTAAAAATCCTAAATTCGTTCTTTCTCTTAATTCTTTAATTTTATTTAAATCGATTGACATATATACCCTTTCTTATACTTTGAGATAATTTATTTTTCCTCAGGTGTTTTCGAAGATTCTACTAGTTTATTAAATCTTCTTTCTCTCATTTCTCTCATTTCGCTTGTTCTAGGATCTTCTGGTAAAACAATTTCCTCATTAGTTTTATAAGCAAATAATTGAGAACCACCTCTAGCAGAAGCAATAGCATCAGCTAAAATTGTAATAATTAAAGTTAATGATTTTGCCGAGTCATCGTTTGCTGGAATAACAAAATCTACTAAATCTGGATTTGAATTTGTATCATGAATTGCAAAAACTTTTAAACCTTTTCTCTTTGCTTCTCTAATAGCAATTTCATCTTCAACAGGTGAAGCAACAATCATAACTTGTGGCATCTGCGCTTTATTAGCTAGTTTTCTAATACCACCAAGGTTCTTTTGCAACTTAGCAATCTTCTTATCATTTAGAAGACCTTCTTTTTTAGTATATCCTTGATATCCATTTTTTTGCAAAGCTTCTAATCTGTCAAGTTCCTTAACACTCTTAAAAATTGTTTGCGAATTTGTTAAAGTTCCGCCCAATCAACGTTCAGTAACATAAACTGAATTAGTTCTTGCTGCTGCTGCTTCAATAGCAGATTTAGCTTGTTTTTTAGTACCAACTCAAATAAATGAGATTGGTTTTTGAGCCATTTTATTTAATAGTTTGTATGCGTATTCTAAAGTTTTTTGAGTTTTAGCAATATCGATGATATGTATACCTGATCTTTTTCCATAAATGTATTGTTTCATCTTTGGATTTCAACGGCTTACTCTATGACCAAAATATGTTCCTGCTTCTAATAATTTTTCTCTTGAAACAATAACGGGTTCGCTAGATACTGCAGTTTTTTGTTCAACTGGCTTTTGTTCAACTTGTTTTTGTTCTGTTGTCATTTTTTTAATCTCCTTTTTAAGATATAAATAAAAATAAGTTTGTTTTTTCTCCCTATTGTTTCTAACAATCAACACCAAAAAAGGCACATGCGATTGAATTCACAATAGTGTTTGATAAATTAATTTTGTTTTTTCATAATCTATCGATACTTTTATAAAAAGTACTTTCAAATTTTAACACAATTTTAGTAAAAAAATAATAAGTTAGAAGACTGAAATTTATATGGTGGATTAATTATATGAATGATTCAGTACATACCAAAGGATTGACAAATATAAAAAAATAGAAATTTAAATCTAAATTTAATCAACAATAAGGAGTTTTGTTATGATAATTCAAAATTTTTTTGTATAAAAATACATTTCTTTTTTAGCTTAATAGAAGTAAAAATTAGGTATAATAAAAACACTTTTACATAAGATAAAAATTTAATATTGAGGTTTTTTATGCAAAAAAGCAAAAAGAAGAAGATTTTAATAGCAAGTATTTCTACTGTTTCAATGCTAGGTATTATAGGGACTGCTGTGGGAATAGGATATGCTACTTTTTTAAAAAACAACAAACAGCAGCAAGAAACACAAGACTTAATCACGGCTGCTAAAAATTTAGTTGCAAACATAGTGAATGAGGATAGCAAAAGAGATTTTTTAAAACAAATTAATGATCCTAAATTTAGACAATATTCGCCTAAAAATTATGCTACTCTACAAATTATTTTAAAAAACATAAAAAAGCAGATAGAAGAGGATAGAGCATTTGTTTTATCAAAAATTAATCAATTAAAAAACAACGAAATAAAAAATAATCTTCTCAATCATTTTCAAAATAACAATGATGCCGCAAACCTAAAAAATATTTTAGAAGAAACTAACAGACAATTAATATTGCAAGAAAAAGCAAAAAGTTTGGAATTAGCTAAAATAGAACTAAATGCCTTGATAAAAGATTTAAGTAAGGATAAAAAAGAAAAATTTATCATCCAAATAAGTGAAGCTAAAACACTAGAAGAAATAAATCTAATTAAAAAAAATATTATTGATTTCCTATCAAAAATAAGTACTGAAGATCAACTATTAAAAAATAAAATAAATGCCCTAATCGAAAAAATTAATGCATCTGATATTTCAAACAATGATAAAGAAGAACTAGCAAATAAAGCTAAATTAGCTACGAACAATAATATCGAAGAAATTTCAAAATTGCTAGATTTAGAAATAAACAAAGCAACTCTAAAACAAGAAGCGTTAATTTTGCTTAATAAACTTTCTAAAACAAAGCAAAAATACAAAGAATTAAAACAAAAATTTAGTAATAAAGACGCAAACGTCGACGATTTTAATGATATTAAAAATCAAGTTAATAGTTACTTAAATAAGCTAAAATCTGATGTGGAAATATTGCTTGATTCCTTTCAAGATGATAATTTAAAAAAGGAATTAAAAACCGAATTAACTAGTGCTGATAATGAAGAAAAAATATTAGATATTAAAGCAAAAATTCTTGCTCATCAAATGAAACCGGATGTGCAAAAATTATTAGAATTAATTTCAAGACTTTCTAGTAAAAATCCATTAAAAAAAGAGTTGTCAGACCAACTAAACCAACAAAATATTAATGCAAAAGAAATTGACAACATCATTAAAAAGTTAGATAATGAAATTCAAAAAATTTTAGACAAAACTGCTAAAAACATAGAAAGGCTTGATGGATCACCTAAATATAATGAATACCAAAATGAAATTAAAAAAGGTAATATAACTGAAGATGAGCTAGAACAAATTAGCAATGATGCCAATAGTATCTTTGATGAATATAACCAAGAAGCAATTGCGTATGTAAATGCTCTTAACATTGAAATAACAATCAAAAACAAATTATCAACCTTAATTAAAACTTCTAAAAATATAAAAAATACTGATTTTTATAAATCAAAAGCAAAACTATACAATGATATATCTTCAATTCATGACATTGATAAACAAGAAAAACTAAAAAATGAACTAGAAAAAATTTCTTTCACAAATAATGATTATCGTGATATTTTTGGCGAGTTATCACAAAAAATTAATAATGAAATAAGCAAGCAAAATAATAATTCAAATGAAGCACCACAAATACCATCTCCAAACGTGCCGGATATAACCCCATCACCAGGCATAGATGTACCTGCTCCTAACTATGAAAAAATAAATGATAGTCAAGCATTACTTGCCGAAGCTCAAAAACAAATATCAACAGTAAATGAATTCTTTGAAAAAACAGATAATGATCCTGAATTGGTCGATGAACGCCATAAGCTCGCAATAGCATATACAAACTTAATAAAATATCGCGACCGCCAAAGAGATTACAATAATAACATCGAAGAATTAAATAATGCCCTAAAAGAATTTAAAACACAGTTATATAATCTAAGCCAAAAATTTAAGAAGATTATTAGAAACCATGAGCTTCAAAAACTTAATACCGATATAAACTCAACAACTAATAATTATAAAACCGATTCACCAAAGCACAGTCTAGGATTTGATTTAATATTCAATAAATCTACACAAAAATTCAATGATGCCAATGCTATTGTCACCCAAACACCTTATTATAAAAAGAAACTTCAAGAATTTAAAAACTATCTAAAAACAGCGAATAACAACACTGGTTTAGATTTATCAAATAATCGCTTAGATCCTGGTTTTTTAAACTATCTTAAGGAAGTTGGCATATATGGAGAATATGGTGATAATGATGAACAAAAATGACGTCAATTCTTTAATGGATACAATAAAGAACATATGATGAAAGCTTTGTTCCTTGACACTTTTGATACCATACCCAACAATTCTATCGAAATTAAGCAAGATGAGAATATTGCTAATAAAATTAAGGGAATTATAAGAAACAACCCTTTTGGCTATCTTCCATCTAATCTAAGTCAGTTTCTTTATTATATCGACTTAGATACAATCAAAAAAATGATAGACTTCAATCAAGAAATTGAAGAAATAAAGGCTAAACATAATGATTTAAGTGGCGAAATAACATTATTATTTAAAACTAAATCTACACAATTTAGACATTTAACACTTAACACAAGAAATTCATTGCTAAGAAAAAATGATGATTTTTATCAATACATCTATGATAGGTCATTCTCACTAAATTATAAAGGTATTTATACAGTACGGCCACCCTTTGGTGGAAGTCCTTCGCAGCGCTATACAAGTACTTCTGGGACAGCATGAATTGTAGACAGAATTGATAATAAAATAACAACCAATAAAAATGGCGGCGAAGAATATGAATTTTTAGTTGCAACCAATGCACACGTTGCATCATTAACTCATATCTTTGACAAAAGTATTGTGTACAACAAAAATACAGATAAAAAAAATATTAATAACTTTGTTGGAAGACTAGACCCTAATTTTAATTTCAATAAGCATAACTATGAAACTGCGGATAATGGTGAAATTATTAATGATTATCAAAAATACTTTAAAAAATCGCTAAACACACATCAGGGTACTGATACAAAAAGTCAGTATTTAGATTGGATATACTACACTCCAAGATTTAGCTCGAAGGGATTGAGAGCAAATCGGGCTGTCACAAATTTCTTTGATAAACTCACAGATGTCAATAACCGCCTTGGGACAGTTAAAAATGGCGGAGCTGATTTTGCAATTCTTAAACTAAGATTCACTAAAAATAATATAAGGGATCTATTTCCTACCCTATACGAAATTTTAGATACACCAGCCGAAAAGGATTGATATATTGGTTTTGGTAATGAAACAAATAAGCAAAAGAATCACGAGAGCCCCATCCAAACTCATTTTGTGCTCGGTTTTCCAGATGTCAATGGAACAATTAAATTAAATGCTGCCAGATCACAAGGTGGCTATATTGAAACAAAAAATCGTGTTGTTGATAATGATAAAAATAACAAAGATAACTTTAATAGCTTATGGGTAAGATATAACGAAAAAGAAAACAAAGATTGAAATAGTATAGACAATAAATGAATGGACTATGAAAAGCCATTTGGAAAAGCATCTGAACATGGAATGCCTAAAAATATTCTCCAACAGATGACAACACTATATCTTAACAATGAAAAGAACGAATCACTTGATAGCGGTTCAAGCGGTTCGATGGTAATAGATTCAAGATTTAATTTAATTGGAATTAATTTTATTCATATTGTCGAAAGTGACAATTCTGAAAACAGGGGTAACCAAATTATCTTGTTTAGAGGCGAAAGTGAATATGATCCAAAAGAATTTTCAGGTGATATAAAGCATGATTTCATAACAAAACTTGAAGTAGATAAGCTTAAAACTATTAAGCTAAACCCTAAAATTTAAATCAAAAAAATATCCCCAGCTTATTGCTGAGGATTTTTAATATATAAAATTCAATAATTTTAGATAGTTACTATCACATAACATCTTTACGTGATAAAGGCATTGACATGCAACGTGCATTACCCATACCTAATGATAATTGGTTACCATGGAATGGAAGAACCTTGATTCCAGCAGCTTCTAAGGCAGCGTTTGTCTTTTCGTTACGTGAATAACCAATAACAACACCTGGTCTAATTGCTAGATAGTTTGTACCATCAAAGTGAGTTTCTCTTTCAATTTCCATTTGTGAAGCACCTTCACCAGCAATTGGAATTAAGATAGGTTTTTTGTTAATAATTGATTCTAATAATTGTTCTAGTGGTAAACCATTTTCCATTGGTTGTGGTTCTTCTCCACCATTTACTAAATCATAGTCTCAGAATTTAAATACATCATTAGCAATAGGTGAGTATAGGAATTTATCCTTGTCCAACATTGTTAGTCATGTGTCTAAGTGCATCAAGTTTGTTCATTTAGGAACATTGATTGCAACAATACGTTTGAATTCACATTCTTTATTAGCAACAATATTCTTAGCTAACAAGGTTATTGTTTGTAAATCGGTTCTTTCTGAAACACCAACTACTAAGGTTTCGTTGTTGTAGATAAATACGTCTCCACCTTCGATTGATAATTTTAGAGATGGGTCGTAGTATCATGGTGTGTTTACAAGTTTAGGGTGATTTGAAAATACAAACCTTGAGAATAATGTTTCACGTTGTCTAACTTTGTAACGCATGTAGTGAATTGTTACACCATTACCAACTGATGCAAATGGGTCACGGGTAAAGTATAGGTTTGGCATTGGGTCAACGATTAATTCGTGATCTGCTTCAATACCTAAATCATACTTGGTGATTCCAGCCATCATAATTTCAACTAATTCTCTTGATGACATTTTTGATTTTAAGAAGTTTCTTACAACCATTTTGTGTTCTTCTGAAAGAACAGGTTCTGAGTCTTCTAAAAATTCCTCAATTAATTTGTCTTTAGCTTCTTGTGATGCTAAATCATATGTTTCTGCAACTAGGTCAGTTAGTTCAACAACATTGATGTCGTTAGCTTTTAGTTCTGATACAAATTGTTTGTGTTCTTTTCTTGCATCATGACTTTCTAAGATAGCTGAGAATAATAATTCATCTAGTCTAGCTGGTGTAATGTAGTCAATTTCACGCCCTGGTTCGTGAACTAAAACCGATTCTAATTCTCCGATTTCTGAATAAACGTGAATTCCTTTAAATTTACTGTCAAATACAGACATTTGTTTCCCTTTCAAATAAGTGATGTTATTTAGCGTATAAAAAAGTGCAAATAAATGCTCTATTTATACAATATTAATTATACTACACTTTTATTTTTTGGGTTTTTATACTAATTTAAACTAAAAAATAAAAAATAATAAAATAAAATAAGAGATTTGAGACTTGACAATGCCGGAATTTTTAAGTTTTTAGACCTTATTATTAGTTGAAAAAATAGAGTTTTTTTAACATTTCATATTTTTAAAATTCCTAATAAATTTAAATAATAAGTATTTATAATTATAATATATTTAATACAAGGTAAAATATATACTTATCGTAAATAAAGAGGTTATATGACAGAAGAAAAAGAATATAAAACATTACTTGATATTACTGAAGAAATTCTAAATGAAAAACAAAATTTAGATTTCTATAATTTATTTAATTCAATACAAAAAATTCTATTAGAAAGATGAAGAAGTGAAAGTGTTGATACTAGTACTGATGAAGAAATTTTACTAAAAAAACGCGGGGAATTATACCGTTTACTAACTGTAGATGGAAGATTCTTTCACAATGCCGATGGAACATGAACAACAATTAGACCTGACTATAAAAACTAAACTTATTTTGTTTGGTTTTTTATTTTGTTTATGATAGTTAATGCAAAAGAATTATTAAAAAAAGCATATAAAAACAAAGATGTTGTGTTCCATATTAATATTAACAATTTAGAATGAGCTAAGCAAGTTTTGCTTGCTGCTAACAATGCAAATAAGCCGATTATTTTGGGGGTGAGTTCATCTGCTGCTGAATATTTTGGCGGTTACAATGTTTGCTATAGTGTCGTGAATTCTTTAATACAGGATTTAAAAATAACAATTCCCGTTTGTCTTCATTTAGATCACGGAACATATAACGATTGTATTAAAGCAATCGATGCAAATTTTTCATCTATAATGTTTGACGGAAGTAAATTACCATTTCTTGAAAATCTCAATATAACAAAAAAACTTTATAAAATATGCCAAAAAAAAAATATTTCACTTGAGTGTGAAATTGGAAGAATAGGAGGAACGGAGGATGGCATCGTCAGTGACATTGTATATACAAAAATTGAAGAAGCGATTGAGTTTAAAAGTGTGGGTATTGATATGCTTGCTATTGGTATTGGCAATATTCATGGTGAATATCCAAAAAATTGAAAAGGTATAAACTTCGAATTACTAAATCAACTAAATCAAGCTCTTCAAATGCCGCTTGTCTTACATGGTGGTTCGGGAATTAGTGATGCAGATATCAAAAAATGCATTCAAAATGGTATTGCAAAAATTAATATAAATACCGAATTGCAAATAGAGAATGCAAAGGCACTTGAACACTTTCTTAAAAACAATAATATAATGGAAAACAAAAACTATAATCCGAGAAAACTTTATAAAAATAGTAATATGGCTATTTACAATAAAGCATTGGAGATATTAACCAAATACTAATGAAAAAAAATATAAAAAGATTTTTATTATCAAGTCTAATAGCTCCTAGCCTTCCGATAGTTAGCTATATGCTAGTTCAATGCACAATAGAAAAAAATAATGATACACAGAAACTATTAAGAAAAATAACCGAATATAAAAATACAATTAGTAAAAATGTCATAGATTTAAAGTTATGTAATGAGATTGCAGACATTACAAACGAGGATTCAAAAAGCTATTCAAGAAAAAAAGATCAAACCTTTTTAAAGCAACTAATAATTATTCTAGAAGACATAAAAAAATTCCCCATAAATAATCAAGCATTACCAATAAATATTGATAAATTAGCGAATAAATTAAAAGTAATAAATGAAATTTGAATTTCTATCTTCAATAAGCATAGCCTATTAAATAAGAAAGAAAACAGCCAAATAACTACAACGTTTTTAAAAATTAGATCTTTGCTTTCCTTTAAGAAGGTTATTGATACAGAAGTCTTTGACTCAATAATTAAAAAATTCATTATTTTAGCTAAAAAAATAAGAAAAACTTATACAAAAAAACTTTCACAATGAAGCGAACAAGAAATATCGTTATTAAAATTCTTATTTAAAGATTTCCAAATTAATGATAATAAAATAAATAATGGTGACCTTGATGAAATTTTTAATAACGATTCCAAAATAGATAGCAACGAGAATAGCCAAGATAAAAAAGATATAAGTGCAGAAGATAGCAAAGACAAAGAAATATACCTAACTAGTAAATCTATTTATGTTAATAACAAAGAATACCTTCTATCTAATGATTTTAGAGAAAACAATGCCACCGAAGTATCTGCTTTTAAGATAAATGATGGTGATACTGCTGAATTAAAAAACATAAAAAATAATAAAACTTTTAGATTCAGGTTTTCTGGTATCGATACACCAGAAACATGGAAAAAAGTAGGGCAAAAATTTGAACCAACAGTTGGGTTACAATTTAAATATGGTAAGATTGCAAAAAACTTTACAACAAGAAATCTTCTTGAAGCAAAAAAAATTTGAGTAATTCCCCAAACAACAATTAGTGACCAAAATAAGGATGAAAATAAGAAATTCTTTGATGCTTATGGTCGAATTGTCGCAATAATTTTAGTTTATAAAAACGACGGTTCAATAATTTGCATCAATAAAGAACTCATAAAAAACGGCTTTAGCAAAGTTTCTTATATTTCTCTTGATAAAAGAAGCAAATATTACACAAAAAATGAAAACTTTTATTTTTGATTAAAGAATAATGAAAAAGAAGCAAGAAACCAAAAATTAGGAATATGGTCAGATAATATTAAGGAAATTTATCCTCCAAAAAGAATAAAATAATAAATATTTACTTGTCTTCCTTATTATTTCACATAAATTAACTTATATTAGTATATAATTAACAATGCTTAAAATAGGCATGGGTAAGTACTCAAGTGGTCGAAGAGGCGGTCCTGCTAAGACTGTAGGGGTGTATAAAGCACCCGCGGAGGTTCAAATCCTCTCTTACCCGCCATTTTTTATTTATTCTTTTGGCCTCTAGAAGCAATAAAAAACACCAATCAAGTGGTGTTAACTAATTATATTTTAGAACAAAAACTACATTTTTTCAGGAGTTTCTAAATCCATTAACTTCATCGCATCAAATAAAACTATTTTAATAGCTTTAACTAAAGCCACATAGCTTTCCTCGTTTTGAGATCCAATAACCTTAACATTTGAATAAAATGAATTAAATGCTCTAGCCAATTTTAGTAAATATGGTGGCAATAAATTAACCTTGTATGTTTTAGCCATTGTACTAATTAAGTCTGGGTATTCCTTCAATTGAGCTACTAATTTTTGTGAAAATTCATCAGTTAGATTGGTTGCTATAGGGTTAACATAATTAAATTTTTGCAATAATTGAGCACAACGAGCATGAGCATATTTAATAATATACATCGAATTGGATTCATCTGTACTTGTAACTTTTTTAATATCAAAATCAATTTTTGAATTGTATGATCTTTCGATCAAGAAAAATCTAATTGCATCCTTGCCAACTTCATTCATTAATTCTCTTAATGTTAAAGACGTTCCCAGACGTTTAGACATTTTAATTTCTTTGCCGTCTTTCATAACTCTTATTAATTGGAATAAGATAATTTCTAATTGATCTCTACGGTATCCTAGATCTTCAAACGCAAACTTGACACGTTCAACATAACCAGAGTGATCCGCTCCTCAAACATCAATAATAATTCCTTTTTCTGAGTCTTCAAGTTGTCTAAATTTTTGTTCATGATAAGCAATATCTGCACAAAGATAGGTTGAATCACCGTTTCTTTTAATAATAACTCTATCCTTATCATCTTTGCCACCACTTGTGGTTTTTAATCATGTTGCCCCATCTTTTACGTAGGTGGTTTTTAATCTTCTTATAGCAGGTCAAACCAAATCATTTTCATATTGCGCTTTTTCTGAAGTATATATATCAAATCACACACCAAATTTCTTTAGATCTTCTTCAATATTTTTTAGAGCAAATGTTCTACCAAAATCTCTAAATAATAATTCGATTTCAGGTGTATATTCTACACCCTTATATTCTTCGTTATGCATTTCATAAAATGCTTGTGCAAATTCTACAACATCACCACCGCGATAAGCATCTTCTGGTAGTTCATATGAAGGATTAAATATTTGTTGATATCTTGAATAAATTGATACTGCTAATTTATTCATTTGGTTACCATAATCATTTACCAAATATTCCCTAATAACTTGGTGTCCGGCTTTTTCTAAAATGTTGCATAGTGTAGCCCCAATTGCGGCATTTCTAGCATGACCAATATGTAGATAGCCAGTAGGGTTTGCAGATACAAATTCTACATTAATCTTTCCTTTTCCTTCCTTAGAAAGACTTCCAAAATTTTTTCCAAGTTTATTGATTAAATTAACTGTATCTGCAAAAACTGAATTAGATACTCAAAAATTAATAAATCCAGGCTCTGCTATTTTAATTTCACTAATTTGACTAAATTTATTTAAATCAATATTTTTAACAATCTCTTGGGCAATTTCAATTGCCTTTTTGCCTAATTCTTTTTGCAATGTTAGTGCAATATTGGTAGAATAATCTCCGTAGTTTTTAGCCTCCGTTAATACTACAGGTTTATTTATCTTTAATTTGTTCAATGCTTCTTTAATTGAACATATAATAATTTCTTTTGCCGATTCCATAATTTCCATAATTTATTATTATATAATAAATTGTTTATTTTAAGGATATATCATATATAATGTTTTCATGAAAAAATATTATTTATGTGGTCCAACAGTTTATAACTATCCTCATATTGGAAATATAAGACCATGTGTTACATTTGATATCCTTATAAGAGCCCAAAGATTTCTAGGAGAAGAAATATTTTATCTTAATAATATAACTGATATAGATGACAAAATTATTAAAAAGGCTATAGATGAAAACAAAAGCGAACTAGAAATAGCAAGAAAATATGAAGAATATTATCTTGATTTATTCAAATTGTTTAATCTTGAAATGCCAAATAAAATAGTTAGAGTTACTGATTCATTAAATGATATGTATGAATATATACAAAAAATGATAGATAAAAAAGCAGCATATAAAGTAGGCGGCAACGTTTTTTTTGATGTCTTAAAATTTAAGGAATTCTATGGTTCTGTTAGCAAACAAAAAATTGAAAATTTAATATCAGATGATGATAATAATGAATTAAATAAAAAAAATAAGCAAGACTTTGCTTTATGAAAGGAAACTAATATTGGTATAAAATTTGAAAGCCCTTTTGGCCCGGGACGTCCTGGCTGACATACTGAATGTAGTTGTTTCATATCAAAATATTTCAAAGGCGAAACTATTGATATCCATGGTGGAGGTATTGATCTAATTTTTCCGCACCATGAAAATGAAAATATTCAACATTATTCAATATACAATAAGCCTCTTTCACACAACTGAATTCATTTTGGAACACTAAACTATAAGAATCAAAAAATGTCTAAGTCAATAGGAAATCTTATTTTTCCCCATGATTTTTTAAAAAAATACCATCCGGATACTTATAAGCTAATGATATTAAGTACCAATTATGCTAAGCCGATAAATGTTAGCGATGAATTATTTGATTCATTGCAGAAACTTATAAATAAGTTTATTGTCATTAATAATACTGTCCAATTAAAAAACAATACTTATAAAATTAATAAAAATAAAGTTGATGAAATAATTAAATTGTGCGCAAAATTGAATTTTGCGCAAGCAAATAAGGAAATAATACAACTTTCAAAAATAGAAGAAAACTTTAATACATTCCTAGAAATAATGAAAATTCTTGGTTTTAGTTTTACAAATAAAAAAATCAGTAGCAAAGACCTCGCTCTTTATAATCAATGACAAAAATTATTAGATGAAAAAAAATATATACAGGCCGATAATCTAAGAAAAATATTAAAGGATAAGAAATTAATATAATGAAGAACTTTATATATGGAAAAAATTCAGTCCTTGAAGCTATCGAAAATGATTTTCCTATTAAAAAGATATTTCTATTAAAGGGATTACAAAATAATAAAATTAAAGCCAAAAATATAACCTATCTACCAGCAAGTGAAATGAATAAGATAATCAATGGTAATCATCAAGGTTACATTGCAGAAATTGAAAGTTTTAATTATCATGATCTTGGTTCAATTTATAAGGATAAGGCTGAGACAATTTTAATTTTAGATCATATACAAGATCCACAAAACTTCGGAGCAATAATTCGTTCAGCTAATGTTTTTGGAATAAGACATATTATCATACCTAAAAACAGAAGTGTAGACATAACTCCGGCTGTTTTGAAAACCTCGTCCGGCGGATTTAAAAATATCAAAATCATCAAGGTTGCTAGCTTGTTTGAGGTTATTGAAAACTTAAAAAATAATGGTTTTTGAATATATGCAACAGCACTAGATAAAAAAGCCAAAACAATATCAAATACAAGTTTTAGCTTTCCTGTTGCCTTAATTATGGGTAATGAAGAAAGCGGAGTATCAAAAACATTACTAAAACACGCAGATGAAGTAATTTATATACAACAAGATTTTGATTCTGTTCAGTCATTAAATGTTTCTGCTGCTACCGCCATTTGTTTGTATGAATTGTACAATCAAAAAAATAACAAAATAAAATAGTTGGGATTGCGTCCCAACTTTTTTATATATAAATTTAAAATTAATTTAAAGTAACTTTTGTACCAATTTTTTCGGCAATAATGTCTTCTAAATCTTTTAAATCTCCGATGAATGCAGCCTTTCCGCCTTCTTCAACAAACTTAATAGCAGCTTGCACCTTTGGTAACATACTTCCAGGAGCAAATTGTTTTTCTTCGATGTATTTTTCAAGATCAGCTTTTGTTGCGTGTTTTAGATCTTTTTGTTCTGGTTTTCCGTAGTTTACTTTAACGTAGTCAACTGCAGTTAAAACAATGAAGTAATCTGCATTTGTTAAGGCAGCCATTTTTGCTAAAGCAAAATCCTTGTCAATAACTCCATCAACTCCATTGATAAAACCATTTTCATCCTTAACAGTAGGGATACCACCACCACCACCAACGATAACAGTAGCTCCAGCTTCAATAGCGTTCTTCATTTGGTTAATACCAACAAAGTTAATTGGTTTTGGCGAAGCGACAACCTTTCTAAAACCACGTCCAGCATCTTCAACAATAACACTATTAGGATTAGCCATTTCTGCTTCTTCTCTTGTCATAAAGAAAGGACCAATAGGTTTTGTAGGATTTTTGAATGCAGGATCCATTGGATCTACTAAAGTTTGAGTCAATAGATATAGCACTTCTTTTTCTTCTAATCCTTCTTCCTTAAATGCATTGGTAATTGCATTAACCATATGGTATCCAATGTATCCTTGTGACATAGCGCCAGCTTCTGGTAAAGGAACTAATGGTGATTTAGGATTAACTGATGCAGCACTAACAAAACCATTGAAAATCATGCCAACTTGTGGCCCATTTCCGTGGCCAACAATAACTTCATGGCCGGCCTTAACTAATTCAGCAATTTTTTTCGCAGGAATTTTAACTAATTCTTTTTGTTCTGCAGGATTATTTCCTAACGCATTCCCACCTAAGGCAATAACGATTCTACTCATAATTAATATCCTATTGTAGCTAGAATAACAGCCTTAATTGTGTGCATACGGTTTCCAGCTTGTTGAATTGATTTATTGTATTTTGATTGGAATACTTCGTCAGTAACTTCCATAGCTCCGGTTGCAACAACTGGGTATTTTTGTCCAAGTTTTTCTTTGATTTCTGATGAGAATAAAGTTTTATCATCATGGAATGCAGGTAAACAGTGCAAGAAAATAACACTTTCTTTTGCTGCTTTCATCATAGCCATATCAACTTGAAATGCACCAAGTTCTTGAATACGTGATTCAAATAGTTCAAATGGTTCACCTAATGATACTCAAACGTCTGTATAAATAGCATCAGCATTCATAGCAGCCTCAATCTTGTTATCTGAAAATGAAACTGATCCGCCGTTACGTTCAAAAAGCTTTTGAACAGCTTCATAAACATCTTTATGGTTTGGCCCACTTTTAACAATTTCTCATTGTGATTTAGGACCACATAAAACAATATGAACACCAAAGAATGCAGCACCAATCATTAATGAACGAGCAACATTGTTTTTAATGTCACCTGCGAAAACAATTTTCTTTCCTCTTAGATCACCTACGAATTCCTTAAATGTTAAGTAGTCAGCTAACATTTGTGTTGGGTGTTCAGCATCGGTTAAACCATTTCAAACTGGAACACCTGAATATTTAGCAAGTGCTTCAACATCTGTTTGTTTAAAACCACGGAATTCAATACCATCATACATTTGGCCTAAAACCATAGCTGTATCTTCAACTGATTCTTTTTTACCAAAATTAGATCCTGTAGGTCCAATGTATGTACAGCTTGCCCCTAAATCAGCGGCAGCAACTTCGAATGCACAACGTGTTCTTGTTGAGTCTTTTTGGAACATAATAACAATGTTTTTTCCTGTTAAAGGACGATTGTTAGTATGTAGCCCTTGCATTTTAGCTTTCTTTAATTCTCAAGAAAGATCTAAAAGGTAATTGATTTCATCGGTTGTGAAGTTTAGAGCTGTATCTAAACTACGACCTTTTAAATTCATTGGCATATTATAAAATCTCCTATGTTTATTTGGTTATATATTTAATATTTTTAGATAGACTTTTTATAGTTTTTAAGTGTTTTTTGGTTATATAAAACACGCTAAAATTATAGCAATTTTTTTATTTTTTTAAATAGTTATAGCTTTATTTAGCCTAAAGTAAAAAATAAATGAAATTTAAAAAGAACAAAAAATATAAGCTATTAAGCTTATACTTTATAAATCAGTAAATCGCAATTCAATTCTTAGGTTTTATTCTTGCACTAATTTCTCTTCATCACTCTTCTTATTTTTTGCAAGCTCAACATTAATCTTTTTAAGTTCTTCTAAAATTAGTTCCTCTGTAGTTAATGGTTTTGGCTCCTCAACTTCTTCAACTATTGGTAATTTTTTTGCTTTGTGATACTGAATGATATTCCTAATCAAATATACTAAAAATAAGCTTACAAATATAACCACTGTAACAATAAGAAACTGAATAAGTGCCGCAAGAAATTGACCAATAAGAATATTGCCGATTTTAATGTCCTTTACCTCGTTAACATTAAAAACAGAGGTAATAGCTGCAAGAATAACATCCTTAGCTAGCGAAGATATTACAGCACCAAACGAGGTACCTAATAATAACCCTATGGCTAGCATTATCATATTTCCCCGCTTAACAACATTTTTAGCATCTTTGAATGCATTTTTTACATATTTCTTTTTTTCTTCAAATTCTTTTTTATTCATTTTGTTTTACTCTCTTTTTATATGAATTCTTATTGGCTATAATTGCTAAATTCCCTATAATTGATATAATTCAAAAAATAGGAAAAAGAGGAAAAATTGTTGATAAAAACAAAATAGTCTTCCCAAATTTATTAGTTTTTCATGGAGCAAATGAAAGAACAATAACATCTAATATTCAAGTTAAGATAGCACCCAATAAGGAAAAACCTAGAATAATAAATCATTTTAAATTTTCTTTGAGTAGATTAATAATATCATTGAGAAAATCATTTATTCCTTTATAGGCCTGGTTAACATCCGAACTCTCAAATTTGTTATTAACAGAACCAAGAAAATTAGACACGGATGCGTAAATAAAGTATCCAGAAATAATAAGACCTATAAAAACAAGAATCTTAAAAATAAATGAACTTATACTTATTTTTGCTTCACTTTTCATTTTTTTTACTCCATTTTTAAAAAATATTAATAATGTATATAATTATATAAAGTATTATTTAATAATTCCTTTTTTTATAAAGTACACAAGATAATTTCATCTGGAGGGTTAAAATATGAAACCAACAAAAATATTTGGTTTAGGCGGAATGCAAGAAATTGGAAAAAGCACACTAATAATTGAATATGACCAACATATTTTTATTATTGATACCGGAATTAAATTTTGCGATAGTTTTGTTACCGGGATTAACGGTTCAATTCCAGATTTTACTTATTTAGCTGAAAACCAGGATAGAATTGAAGGACTTTTCATAACACACGGGCATGAAGACCATATCGGTGGTGTTCCATATTTGGTTCAACAAGTAAATGTAAAAAGAATTTATGCCCCAAGAATTGCTATTCAATATCTAAAACTTAAGTTTTCTGATATGAAAATTAAGGTAAATGTCCAGTTTATTGAAATAAACCGAGATCTTGTGGCTGATTTTGGTGATTGTAGTGTTGATTGATGAACTGCTCAACATTCAATTCCTGACGCATTTGGTGTTAGAATCAAAACTCCAAATGGATCATTAATGATGACTGGTGATTTTAGATTCGATTATCGACCTATTGGTAATTTAACCGATTTCTCAAAACTAAAAAAGATTGGCGAAGAAGGGCTAGATGTCTTATTTTCGGATTCAACTAACGCCATGCGCCCTAACCATTCTCCATCAGAAAGCGATATATTAAAAGACATAAAAAAATATATGTTAGAAGCTGAGAAGAAAATCATCATTACGGCATTTGCATCAAATCTTACAAGAATAAAAGCAATCATTGAGCTCGGTGCTTCATTAGGCAAAAAAGTTATTGCTTTTGGTAGATCAATGATCGATAACATTGATATCGGTAGAAGATTAGGTTATATAAATGCGCCTGATGAAGTCTTTATAGATAAAAAAAGTCTTTCAAAATATAATGACAATGAATTACTAATTTTGACAACCGGTTCCCAAGGCGAAGAAATGGCGGGACTAGCCAAGATGTCATATGATAAACACCCAAATATATCAATCAAACCTAAGGACACAATAATTTTTTCATCTAGTCCAATACCAGGAAATAGATCTAAATGTGAGTTATTAGTTAATAGGTTATATAAACTAGGGGCAATTATAAGAGAAAATGGTGTTGATGGCTACTTACACACCTCAGGTCATGCATACCGTGATGAACATCGAAAGATATTTGAATTAACAAAACCAAAATATTTCATGCCATATCATGGTGAATTTAGAATGAGTGTGGTTCATGGCTATACAGCAATTGAATCAGGAATCAAACCAAATAACATTATTATTGCTAAGTTGGGGGACGTTTATTATTTACAAAACCATATGATTTCTTTATCAAATGAAAAAGTATATTTTGGTCCTGTATTTATAGATGGAAACATTCTATCAAAAACAAATTCACAAATCATGAAAGAAAGAATGGAATTGGGACAAAATGGTTTTGTCCATGTAATAATGGCTATTAATAAAGAAAAAAATATAATTCTTGGAAAGCCAAGAATCGTATCAAGAGGAGCATTTTTTGTTAAAAACTCATTGCAATTAGTAGAAGACGCAAAAAGACTTGTACACGGGGCGGTTTTATACACAATTAAAAACGAAAAAGATTGAACGATACCTAGAATTAAACAATTAATTATCGATAGACTTGACCCTTTCTTTTATAAAAGCAAAAGAAGAAATGTTGTTATTATTCCTACTATTCTTCTTGTTGATCAAGTTGAAATTAATAAACAAAAGATGCAGAAAGAAAATAATACTAAAAAATCAAGCCAAGTTGAGACTGAAAACAAAAATTCAAAACCAAAAAAATAATAAGAAAAAACTCAGCAAATAAAAAAAATAAACAAATTAAAAAAGAAAAACCTAAAAAAGTTGAAAAACCCCTTGAAGAATAGGGGTTTTTATATCATCGTTTTCATAAAAGAAATAACCATATTTATTATTTGTATAACATCAATTTCATCAATATTACTCTTAAAATATTCAAAATCAGCTTCAATCCAATACAAACCTCTTAATAAATTTATATCCTTACTTTTTTGTGAGTGGTTTCGGCATAAAAAACCTCCCTTATAAAATTCAAAATCTACAATATGTTCTTTATCTCCACACTCTACACATGAGCTTAAATTTTGCCTATAACCAAACATATCTAAAAAAGCTAATAAGATATAAATAAAACTATGGTTTGGTTTTTTTTCGACATTTTCTAAAAAAACCCTATATCTAGCATATAAAAAATTATTGTTTTGCTTACCTGCTCGCTTTAAAAAGTAATGAACTTTATTAAATATATCTTGTAAGGTTTCTTGCAATGGAAAAAACGAAACTAGTGTTGCTCTTTTTAGTCTAGGCATGTTACCAATAAATTTCGATCTTATTAATTCAAAATTTGACAATCCTAATAATAATAAATTTCTTCTATTTTTGGATTCGACATTTTGTATTCCTTTGGCAAAAAAATAACAAACACCCGATTGTGTCAAGGCTTGGATGATAGCATCATTATCACCATGATTTATTATTTCTAGAACTATTCCCTCGGTCTCGAATTCTCTATTAACCATATAATATAATTTTACTTTCTATTTTTTAAAAAAATAAAATAAAAAAAGCAACGACCTATCTTCCCTTATGGTATTTTCGGCACGGAAGGTCTTAACTGCTGAGTTCGGAATGGAATCAGGTGGGCCCCTTCGTTATGGTTGCTGTAAATATAATTATATATTAAAAAAATTTTTTTATAATATTTTTTAATATTTTTTTAAAATTATTATTTTTATATCGATAAACTTGTTTTTTAATTAGAAATTGCAAAACATGTTTGCACATTATTTTATAATAAAAATTAATTTTATTGTAAAAATAAAATTCATTATATCTAGATATGGTTTTTACTTATAAAAGTTTATTACCGCAAAAAAGTAACTTAATTTATATTCCCAATCAATATATCAAATCATCTTGCATAATTTTTAAATCATAAGGGTTTGGATACAAAATATTTCTATTTTTTTGCTATTGTTTTAACAAGATAATCAATAAAGAATATTAAAAAATATATCTATAATATTTTTAATTGTATTTCATAAATAACCAAATATCTTATTTATGAAAATCCGCAAGTTTCTTGTTCTAACTATGTTTCATTATTTTAACAATTAGCTTAATTAATATTATTCTAGTTTTTTAAAGCTTTGCATAATATCCTTACTTTATCTAATTATTCAAAACTATTTCTCTACTTACTAGAAACAAAATAATATTAAAAACCAGCCGTATAGCTAGTTTTATAAAAATTATTTTTTTAAATATTATTGCGCAATTATATATTATCTTTTCGCAATGACTAAGGTTTTATCTTTTTATTTAAGTATGCTTGCTATATTTTAATATATATTAAAATTACATTTTTTTATTCTTTCTATGGCGTTTAACCATATATCAAGTGCCAACGCTTGCTCCTGCCAACGTTGGTATTACCACAAGTGGGGTTGCAATTGCGGCTACATTAACCTTAGATTTACTATCTTTTTTAGAAATATCAGGTTTTTTAGGAATACTAGGGGTTTTTTCTTCTTCTTTTGGTTGATTCATTTTAGAATTATCTTTTTTTGGATCATCCTTCTTGTTGTTTTCTTGCTCAAGAATGGCCTTTTGAATTTGTAATTTTATGCTTCTTAATTCTTTTATGTTTTTAGCTTTTTTAGCTAATTTTTCTAGCTCTTTTTTCTTTACATTTGAGTCACTTAATTTATCTAATTCTTTATTAATTGTTTCAAACTCTTTGCTAAATTCTTTATTAGCTCTTTCAATAATATTACTTAATTTTTTAGGATCATCAAGGCCTTCTTTTAATTCTTTATCAAATTGAGATTTTATATCAGAACCTTCTAACTTATTAACAGCATCCACAGCATCTTTTTTTATCTTAGCATTATCCTGCGACTTTTTTTCTTGGGTTATTTCTTTTAATAAAATCTTTAGCGCTTCAATGTTTTTTGCGCTGTCAATTCTTGCTTGGTAATCCTTTTTATCCAATAATTTATTATATATATCTAATACTTTTTGCTTTTCAGCATTATAAATGACTTCTGCTTTCTCGGCGACGGTAAGAAGTTTGGCCATATCGCCTATAGCATTAGCGAGCATTTTTTTAAATTCATCATATTGACTAGAACCTTCAAGTTGGTCAACTGCTTTTTGTGCTCTTTTAGTTAAATTAACCAAATCCTGTTCTTGCTTTTCAACCAATAAAATCTTTTGCAATTCATCTAACTTTTCTATATTGTTAGCATTATTAAATTTTTCAACAAAATCTTTTTTATCATCAAGGCTTTCCAGAATCTTGTTAACTTCTGTTTTTTTAGTAGTATATTCAAGATTTGCTTCTTTTATTAATTCTAAAAGTTTATCTATTTCCTCTTGTGATGCTTTTAATCTCATTTGATATTCATCATGCTTTGATGAACCAACTGTTTTATCAACTGCCTCTTTAGCATTTTTTCTTGCGTTTAGCAAATCCTCGTTTGCCCTAATTTCCTTAGCTTCCACTGCAATTTTTTTCAATTCTGCAATATTGTTTGATTTTTCTATTTTTTCAATATTTTCTCTTCTGGCTTTTTCATCAAGAATAGAATTTACTATTTTAGTAGCATTTTCTTTTTCATTAATAAATTCATTATTGGCTTCTTCAAAAATAACAGTCAATTGTTCCAAAGTTAAATTTTGATTTGATAAACGCTTTTTAAAATCGTCATGCATATCTGAGCCAAAAGTTTTTTTCACAACTGCTTCTATGTCTTTTCTAAACTCACTAATTTGCTGTTTAACAATCTCGCCATATACTTTTTGTAAAACTTTAACGTTTCATGCATTATCTATTTGCCCGCGAAATCTCATTTTTTCTTTTAGTTTTTGGAATGATTCTTCTGCTTTACTTTTTAATGTATCATACACTTTTTCAGCATCATCTCTAAGTTTAATTAATTCTTCCATTGGGGTATTTTTTGTAACATTTAATGCTCGCTGTTTAATATCTTTTTCATATTCATCTGAGCCTTTTGCTCTAACGGCAGCTGTTAACGCTTCAAGTCTAATCTTGTCGTTAATTAATTCCTTATCCACTTCTTTTGAAAACTTATTAGCTATACTTTCTCCAGCGATGTTTCTTATTTCGGCAATAATTGGAATAATTTTTTTTAAGGTATTGACATACTGTGGAGAAGATGGATTTGTTCCATCTTCTACTTTTAATAAGTCTATTATTTTAGTATCAATTTTCGCATTTTCTTTATTATTTTTTAACAATTCAAGGGCCTCAAATTCAGCAATAACAACTCTAATAAAATACACATCATCATATTTGGAATCTAATTGGTTAAAAATACTAAGTTTTTGAGGCTCCTCCTTTGCCTTTGAATCAGTATTAATATTTTGTTTTTTTATTTCTTCGTTAAGAAAAATTTCGTAATTAAACGAAGCTTGTTTAAATAAACGAATAAATTCTTTTCAAGATGACGACAAAAATGCGATATTATATTCTGAAAATTGGTTGTTAAGTTTATTATCTGGAACGAGATTTAATTCATCATTATATTTCTTATATGGTAATTCATCAATTTCATCAGAATCATTAATTTTGAGCAATTTCTTCAAAACTTTATAGGCATGCAACAAGTTATATTGTGTTTTTAAAGTCATTGCTGAATAAAAAATTTTTAAATCGGCCAAATTCTCAATTTCATCAGATGTTGGCTTATGAATTATTGAATTATCAAGAATATCAGTGGTTCTATCTTTTGCTTCTAAAATCTCTTGTTTATTTTGAACATCCTCACTCTGACGACTAATTACGGCAGGGGTTGTTGGAATTAAAACGCTCGAAAACACACTCAACAATAAATTAAATAACCTCATAAAAACACCTCATTTATTTTATGTTTAAATTTATTTAAAAATAACTAATTCCAAAATTTGAAAAATATTAACTTTTTTATAAAAAAATTTATTATTTTAAGAATTAAAATTAGTCTCGAATTAAATTAAAATTTACATGTTAACTGATTGATTTGTATTGCAAATATTCAAATCTATCTTATTTTAAGGACTTTTTTATTACATTAAAATGTGGAAATAACATTTTATATAATCAATCATTAACTATATTATATAGTAAATAGAATGAAATTACCAAAGTAATTAGTTATAACTTTTTTATATTTTTTTAAAACATGAAGATTATTATTTCATAAATTTATAAATATCAGTTTTTAGTTACCTACAATGCTTAAAGTAAAAAAGGAAATAAAAAAAGCAACGACCTATCTTCCCTTATGGTATTTTCGGCACGGAAGGTCTTAACTGCTGAGTTCGGAATGGAATCAGGTGGGCCCCTTCGTTATGGTTGCTATGGATATAATTATATACTAATTTTTTTTATATTCATTTTTTTTAAAAAAATATCCATTATGTAAATTCTCAATCATTTTACTATATTGCAATTCTCAAATCTCTTACTCAAAAAGTAAGTAGGAGATAAATTTACACAAAATTTACTACACTACCAGTTTTTCCTGATTACTGGTTTATTTTTTAAGTCTTAAAAATAAATTTGATATCATAAGTTTAATAAACATTTTTATAAACTATAAAAGTGTTGCGATTTGATTGAGAATTAATAAAAAAACCAGCCAAAAAGGCTAGTTTTAATTTTGCAGATAAAATTATAAATTGTAATGTAATTCGACAATTTCTTTCAAGGTTTCAAGAGGTAATGCACCGGTCTCTAATAATAAATTCAAAAATTCCTTAATGTTTTCCTTATTTGATACAAATTCTTCCCTTGAAAGGCCTTTTGACTTACGAACTCTGTCATATAGTTTCAACATTGCTTCTTTACCTGAATTATACGATGTTGCTTGTCCGGGTAGATTTAAATAACGTTTTGATTCTGATGTAATATCACCAATTCCTAATGCTGAGTTAGCATGTAGGAATTTTCTTATGTCATTAATTGAAGCGCCAGCTGGTAAATCATCAGTACCTTTAATATCTCCATGATATGCAGTATCAACAGCACGTCTCATGTTACGCAATTGAGCTTCATTTAAAGCACCAAAATATTGCAACATATTAGCTAATTCAACAGCTTTCAAAGTATGCAATTTATCATCATCGATTTTGTTTTTTGAAACAACTAAATTTCAATACACGCCACCATGTAGTTCCTTCATTCCTTTAATTTCTTCGTTAGTTACATATTGTGGTCTTGTCGCTTTAACAAAACTTGTAATTCCTTTTGCTGATTTGAAGCTAACAGGTAGAGCGTAATAATCTTCATTTTCAAAGTCAGGCGTTCCATATAAACCTGCCTCGATTCCAAATCATTCCATAAATAAAGCTCAACCTTCCTTGTATGAAGTATAGTTAAAAATGTCTCCTATCGTTAGCCCATCAACAGTTTTTAGAAATTTTTGCGCATAGTATATTTGATTGTGATGTCCCATGACGCTTTCGTGATTAGCAAATGAAGTTACTGACCATTTTGGTAAGCCAAAATAAGGGTCCGCATTAAATGTAAATGCACCAAATCCGTCTTTTTCAACCTTAGCTCTTCCGTTATATGCACCGACACCTGAACTTAAACGAGTTGAATATTCATATGTAGTAATTCCATATCTCGGCACTTGTTTAGGGAAATAAGAATATCCTTCGTTAATAGTAGTGTCTCTAAATTGATTATAACCTTTAAAAGCTTCTAAAGCTCCGTAATAAAACTGGTCATTTGTAATTGAACCATATTTAGAATTTTGACCTTTTAAGAATTCATAACCTAAAGTCTTTAAATTTTTAATAGCATCTTGTAATTTTGGGTCTTTTTCTAATTCATTCTTCTTTTCTTGCGTGTAATATGAGGAATTTTCGCGACCAAAAAAGAACTGTTCTTGGTTTAATCATTTATAAAACTCAGGCAAATTAATATTCCCATTTGCATCTCTTATTTCAAGTACAACATCCTTAACCTCTTGTGGGCCAACACCATCAGAATCATACTTAATAGTTGGGGTTCATGGCTCGTTCTCATTTCCGGTAATTAATCTGGCAACTGCTTTTGCAGTTAATTCCATGTTCTTAACAGCCGTCTTTGTTGTTTCATAACCCGAATTAAATACGTCCTGTGCAGAATCATTTGAAGTTGTAGCAAATTTTAAAATACCATCATATATCTTTTTACCAGTTGTATTTTTCTCATCACCAGGAATACTTGATAAACCAACATTTTTAGCATCAAGATCTTTTTCAGTTAAACCAAGCCCGTAAATTGAAACAACTTTTTTACTTGAATTATCAAAAATTTCAATAGTATTTTCTAATTCGTTAACTGCATTTGATTTAAACACCTTAAGCTCTTCTAAATTTTCGCCTAAGCCAGTAGTTGATGCTTTGTAATATTCAGTTGCATAAAATTTATGGAATGCCTTAGTTTTTTCATCAAGAGTTTTATTAGAATCAATTATCTCAATAACAGACTTTGATTCTTGTGTTCCTTTTGCAAACTCTAGCAATTCCTTTGAATAATGTCTTGATAAAATGATATTAACATTGTTTTTAATAACAACTTTTGATAAAACAATATTAGCTTGCATTCCTTCGTTTAAGTTTCTTTGCATCTTTTCAGCTCTATCGCCAGTTATTCTTAAAATAGTTTTATAAAATGAATTAACTGGGTAAGCTGATGTTGGTCCACCTTCATAAAATGCACCTGCTAGTCGCCCTTGTGAAGCATAGACGGTTTGTGCGATTTCCCAATCATATTTCAATCCACTTGCTCAGGCTGTTGTAGTTACATTGAGATTATTAGAGTTAATTTTTGAAAATAAATCAATTCATTTTTGATAGTATTTAACAATCTTGTCAACATCTTCTTTTTCAGGATAGAATATGTCAATATTTGCCGCCAAATCATCTAATTCTCTCTGAAACTTATCATATGAAAGAACAATATATCTGGCTGTATGTTTGTAATTATTATCATAATACTTAGCATCACCATGTTGAGCGATTTTAGCTAAATAAGGCAATATTGCATTATCAATGTTTACTTTGTATTCTAACTCAAGATTTCTAATTTCGCTAGCAAGGGTTTTGATTTCTTTAGCAATTTTTGTGGCTTGTTCACTCTTTTTATCATCCAATTCATTATACTTTGTGTTTAAATCTTTTAGTTTGGTATTCTTTTCCTCGATATTATTTTTTGTATCAACATTTGCCTCAACTGCCTTTGCCTCAGCATTTGTTAATTCGCTTTCTAGTTTCTTGTTTTCATTAATTGTTTTTCTAAATAAAGCATTTTGAGCAGCAAAAGGGATTACAGTAAAAATCACAGGAGCTGCAACTAAGGTACCAACAACCGAAGTTATTATTAATGCTTTTTTTGTTTTTTGAGTCATATATATTATTTAAAATCCTTTTATTATATGTCTAATTTAAAAATATAAATCCAATGTTTAGTAGTTCCTGCCAAAAATTGCAGGTACCTTAATTTTAAATGAAAAAGCATAAAAATATTTATCTTTGATACTATACAGAGTTTTAGTTTCACTACAAGAAAGGAAAATTAAAAACATCTAGACTAGCTAGATGTTTTTAAAAAAGAATAACTAAATCACTTATAGTTTGTAATGTAATTCTACAATTTCCTTTAAAGTTTCAAGAGGTAATCCACCTGTTTCTAACATTAGATTTAATAGTTCTTTAATGTTTGCCTTATCTTCGACAGTAACAAAATCTTTTCTTGAAAGTCCCTTTGATTGACGTACTCTGTCATATAACTTCAACATAGCTTCTTTACCAGCATTATATGATGTTGCTTGTCCGGGTAGGTTTAGATAACGTTTTGATTCTGATGTAATATCACCAATTCCTAATGCTGAGTTAGCATGTAGGAAGTTTCTAACATCTTGAATTGATGCACCGGCAGGTAAATCTTCTTTTCCTTCAATTCTTCCATGGTATGCAGGGTCAACAGCACGTCTCATGTTACGTAATTGAGCTTCATTTAAAGCACCAAAATATTGTAACATATTAGCTAATTCAACAGCTCTTAGAGTGTGTTCTTCATCGCTTGAGTTATTTTTGCCTTCTGATGCAACTAAACTTCAATATACACCACCATGTAATTCCTTCATTCCTTTAATTTCTGCAGCAGTTACAGCTGATTCATCTTGCGATATTGCTGAAGAAACAAAGCTTGTAATTCCATTTGAATGTTTAAAACTTACTGGGAAAGCGTAATAGTCTTCGCTGTCAAAGTCAGGAGTTCCGTATAGTCCTGATTCAATTCCAAATCATTCCATAAATAAAGCTCAACCTTCTGCATATGAAGTGTAATCAAAGATATTTCCAACAGTTAATCCATCAATAGTTTTTAAAAACTTTTTAGCGTAATAGATTTGGTTGTGGTGTCCCATAACACTTTCGTGGTTAGCAAAAGAAGTTACTGATCATTTTGGTAAGCTATAGTATGGATCAACATTAAATGTAAATGCACCAAATCCATCTTTTTCAACTTGTGCATTACCATTATATGCACCAACACCTTCTTCGGCACGTCTTCTATATTCATATGAAGTGATTCCGTATCTTGGAACACTCTTAGGGAAATATGAATATCCATGATCAATTGTAGTATCTCTAAATTCATGGTAACCCTTGAATGCTTCTAGTGCTCCATAGTAGAATTGTTCATTTGTAATTGAACCATATTGGTTGTGATTTGTCTTTAAGAAGTCATATCCTAATCTGGTTAGATTTTGTCTTGCATCCTGTAATTTAGGATCATTTGCTAAATCTTGTTTTTTAGCTTCTGTGTAATATGAAGCATCTTCACGACCAAAGAAGAATTGTTCTTGGTTTAATCACTTGTAGAAATCAGAAATATTGATTTCACCATTAGCATCTCTAATGTTTAATTTAACTTCTTCAACTGGATTTGGTCCAAGACCATCAGCATCATACTTAATTGTTGGAGCTCATACACCTTTGTCTTTTCCAGTAATTAATTTAGCAACTGCAGCGGCTGTCAATTTCATATTTTTAGCAGCTGTTGTCGTTGTTTCATAACCTGAATTAAACACATCTTGGGCTGTATCATCTGTAGTAGTAGAGAATTTTAAGATACCACTATAAACCTTATCTCCATTTGTTACACCTGGTTTCCCTACGATAGAATTTAAACCAACATTCTTAGCATTTAGGTCTTTTTCAGTTAAACCAACACCATAAACTGTTTTAACATCATTGCCAACAAATACTTCAACGTGATTTTCTTTTTCACCGATTTTATTTGTTTTATATAGTTTTAATTCAGCTAGATTTTCACCCAAACCTGATTTAGAAGCCTTATAATATTCATCAGCATAGAATTTGTGGAATTCCACTAATCTTGGGCTTGATTTAGCTAATTCTGTATTTTTTGCAATAAGGTCAGTAACTTTTATTTCCTCGTCAGATCCTTTTAAAAATTCTGCCAATTGCTCTTGGTAAAAATTAGATAAAATTGATCTTACATTATTTTTGATAACCACTTTTGATAAAACAACATCAGATTCAATTCCTTCTTTAAGATTCTTTTGAACCTTTGGAGCTCTCTCTTCATCAATTGAACTAATTGTGTCATAAAAAGCATTGATAGGATATGCTGAAGATAGACCTCATTCTAATCAAACACCAAGTAAACGGCTTTCTGATGCATAAACTGTTTTAGCTATTTCTCATTCATATTTTAATCCGCTTACTCATGCTGTTGAGGCAGTGTTTAGGTTTCTTGAATTAATTTTCGAAAATGTATTAATTCAATCTTGATAGAACTTAATAATTTCTTGAGCATTTTCCTTGCTTGGATAATTTATATCTAAATCATCTCTAGAAGCAAGTTTTGCTAAATCTCTTTGAAATTTTTTGTATGACAATACTACATATTCGGCTGTATTTTTTAAGGTACCTTCATAGTATCTCAAATCACCTTCTTCAGCAATTTTTGCTAATATAGGTAAAATTTTAGATTCAATATTTTCTTGATATTGATCGTCAAGTTGAGCACGTTCTGCTTCAGCATTTCTAATTTCTTGTTCTAATTTTGCTTTAGTTGTTTCATCAGCTTTTTGGCTTTTTTGTGTTAAGTCTGCAATTTGAGCATCCTTAGCATCGATTTTAGCTTTTAAAGCCTTATTTGCTTCATCTTCAACAGCTGCTTTCTTAGCTTCTACATATTCTTTCTCATATCTTTGATTCTTTTGAGTTTCTCTTTTAAATCATGAAATTTGAGCGCCATATGGAATTATTGTAACTACTGTAGGTACTAAAACAATACCGCCTACAATACCACTAATAATTAGGGCTTTTTTTGTTTTTGGAGTCATATATATACTTATCCTTAAATTTAGTTTATTAATTTATCATTTAATAAAATTTTTTACCTTTTGATAAAGTTTAAAAAATAAAGATTTGTGTGTCCACAATAGATACACATTTTTTATTATATTACATTTGCCTTTAGTTTACATAATTAGAGGAAAAAATGGACCAAAAAAGGTCAAATCTCAATCTTTTTAAGATATTTTATAATTTAACACCTCAATCAATCGAAATGATTTAGCATCATTTGTTTTATTATAAAATTTATATAAGTAAAAATATATTTTTATTATTATATATAGAGGTAATGTATGGAAAATCAAAAAAAAGTAATATTAACAGTAATTGATGGTTTGGGTCTTAGAAATGAAAGACAAGGAAATGCTTTTGCACAGGCTTATCATCCAATATTTGATTATTTGTTTGCAATGTGTCCTAATTCTGTTTTGCAAGCATCCGGAGAATATGTAGGCCTTCCAAAAGGCCAAATTGGGAATTCAGAAGTCGGCCATCTAAACATCGGGGCAGGAAGAATTGTATATACTGGTTTATCATTGATTAATAGAGCAATAGAGACTGGTGATTTTGAAAAAAACGAGGTAATAAATAAATTAATTGATAATTCAATAGCAAACAATACCACTTTGCATTTAATGGGCTTGCTAAGTAATGGCGGTGTACATTCATTAGATAACCATTTATTTGAAATTATAAAACTTGCCAACCACAAGGGACTTAAAAAAGTTTCAATTCATATTTTTGGTGATGGTCGAGATGTTAAGCCACAATCAATTAATGATTCATTGATAATACTTAAAAAATTATCAGAAGATTTCAATTATCCGATTTCAAGCATTTCGGGGCGCTTTTATGCTATGGACCGTGACCAAATATTCGAAAGAAATGAATTGGCACTTGAAGCGATTCTTGGCAAATCGCCCATCAAGTATAAAGATATTAATAAGTATATAAACGAACAATATAATCAAGGAATTTATGATGAGTTTTTCTACCCTGCACAAAACCAAAATGGCTTATTTTTAAAAGAAAATGATAATGTTTTTTTCTTTAATTTTAGACCAGATCGTGCTAGACAACTTAGTCATCTAATTTTAGATAGCAAACTATATGAATATAAACCTAAAAACAAAACAAAACCAAATCTCTTTGCTTCTTTAATGAAATATGAGGGTATTAATTCCTTAGTCGCATTTAAAGAAATGCAAGTAGATAACCCGCTTGGAGAAGTGTTAGCCACCAATAATCTAAAACAATTAAGATTAGCAGAGACTCAAAAATATGCGCATGTGACCTTCTTTATGGATGGCGGAAAAGAAGTTATTTATAAAAATGAAGATAGAATTTTAGTAAATAGTATCAAAGCTGAAAGCTTTGCTGATTATCCTCATATGTCAGCTAAAGAAATAACTGACGAATTGCTTGAAAAAATTAATGATTATGACTTTGTTATCATGAATTATGCTAATCCAGATATGGTGGGTCATACTGGAAATTTACAAGCAACAATAAAAGCAATTGAGTTTCTAGATGAACAATTTGAACGAATTCTTAAATTCGTGATAGCTAATCGTGATAAAGTAACATGATTCATAACTGCTGATCATGGAAATGCCGAAATAACTGAGGATGAAAATAATAAACCTGCAACAAAACATACAACAAGTCCGGTTTTATTTGTTTCAACTGATAAAAATATTGAATTAAAAAATGGGGCGCTTTGTGATGTTGCACCCACAATTCTTGAATATTTAAATATTCAGAAACCAAAGGAAATGACAGGACAATCATTGCTAAAGAAGTTTTAATTAAATTTATAAAAGTAATATAAGTGTTAATTCTTAATCAAATTGCAATATTTTTTATAGTTAAAAATTCTTATTAAACTTATGATATCAAATTTATTTTTTAAGACCTAAAAATTTAAACCAGTAATCAGGAAAATTAGCAAAGTGTGACACTTTGCTATTATTTTTTTGTCAATCTATATATTTTGAAAAAAATTAAATAGCAATATATTTTTAAATTAACCTTACGGCCCTTATTTTTTAAATTTATTCATATTTGGATTGGTTAATTGTGCTTTTAAACATTGATTTTAAATGGTTCATTTCTTCTTTTAAACCTGATGTATTTAATTTAAATTTTTCTAAATTTCTAATCAAGTAATTAAACTTGTTCGTAAATGTCGAAACTACTGA
>NZ_JBSQAV010000009.1:0-37846 GCF_053851515.1 Mycoplasma sp. 773 | reverse complement strand
TCTAGCCTTTCCTGTTCTCAAGCGTTAGTAAATTCCTTAAATCTTATTGATGGAACCATATTATTTTTGCTCATTTTTATTACCGCCTAGAATTGCGATTAATTCATTAATAGCCTTTTGATCATAATCATCTGCTTTTAAATCTGCAAGGAGTTCGATTAATTCTGATTCTTTTTTACTAATTTCATCGTTTATTTCATTTAATGTGTTTTGGTATTTATTGAATAATATTTCAATTTTATTGATAAATGAGTCAATTATTTTATCAACGAGTTCAACAATATTTTCGCAAATATTATTAGTTCATTTGTAAAACAAGAGATCATAAAATGTATCTTCATCTAATGAATTATATTTTTCAAGAGAATCATGTAATAGTTCGAATTCATTTGATTTTAGCTCGTCTTTTAAATTCTTAAGTTCATTATTTAAATTATGAACATGAAGAAGCTTTTTGGATAATTCGATATTATCTAAGGCATTTTCGTCTTTCTTTAAGATAGCAACTTGTTTTGATAATTCTTTATTATCAAAACCATTTTCTTTAAATACTAATAAATCTTTGTCTTCTTCATCGATTGAATCAAAGGTTTCCTTGATTTCACTTTCTATTAATTCAATGTCATATTTAAGTTTTTCATTTTTATTTAAGCTAGCAGCAAAGAACTTGTTAATGATTGATTCTTTATTTACTAAACGAGCATCCCAATTAACTAAACTACCGTTTTTATTATTTTCGACATTTTTTTCTTGAAAAATAATTTCAGAGATTGGAATATTATCATTTTGATAATTTTGAATTATTTCAATATCCTCCTTAATGATTTCAAATTTTTCTATTGCTATTTGATATATATCGTATTTTTCAATAAAAGCATTATCCTTAATGTTTAATATAAATTTTTCAAAAATGCTTTCAAAGTTATAGACATTAATACCATTGATACTTTGATATGATGGAACATTATTTTTAATAAATTCAATAATTGAAATTGCGATATTCTTATTTTCGTTAATAAATTCTTTTACATAATTATCGTTTTTTATTGTATTTATTAATTCTTCATTTCTTAAATTTAAGAGATTATACCCATCGGATCTTTTTGAAATAAGCTTCTCCTTTAGACCGATAAATTTATTTCAAAAAGAATCTAAAGTTGAAATTTCTTGGTCAGATACACCGCCATACATAGTTGAATATAAATCGTGAATTTCTTCCTTATCATAATTATCAATATATCTTGAAATGTTTAAATTATAATCATTATCTTCAATTTCTTTTAGTGAGACAATTCTTGAAAATCCTTCTTTTTCAATTCGGTTATTAACAACATCGGATATTTTAATAATATGTGATCTATCTAGTTTATTTTTATTTCCATCTTTTGAAAAAAGTTTAGATCCGTCAACAAACATAAAATCGTCGGTTGCTTTATTTTCTTTAAGAATCATAATTATGGTTGCAATACCTGTACCCATAAACATGTTATTAGGAAGACCAATAATAGTATCAATTTTTTGTTTCTTGATTAAAGATTTTCTGATTTCATATTCGGACCCCCCTCTAAATAAAACGCCATGAGGTAAAACGATTGCCATTATTCCGTCTTTGTCTAAGTGATATAAACTATGCAATAAGAAAGCATAATCTGCTTTTGATTTTGGCGCTATACCATAAGATTGAAATCTTGGATCATTCACCTTATTTTCGGGTTTTCAAAGGTGTGAATAAGGTGGGTTAGCTACAATAGCTTTGACTTTTTTGTCACCATTACTTTCTGTTGGCCAGTCATCTTCCAACGTGTCAGCTTCTCTAATATTTATTAATTGTGGTGGAATATTATGCATAATTAAGTTCATACTTAATGTTTTGAATGAAGTTGGTAGAATTTCTTGGGCAATATATTTAATTCTAATATCATGATGCAATTCATTCATATGTTTTTGGAATTTTTCAGCAACTCTAATTAATAAGGAACCAGATCCGGCGGTAGGGTCATAAATTCTAATGAGATCATTTTTATTATATGTAAACTTGCTTAGATGAAATGAAATAATATCGGACATTAAAATTCCTGCTTCAAGTGGAGTATAAAACTCACCAGCTTTTTTACCAGCTGTTGATGCAAATTCGCCAATTAAATATTGATAAATAAAACCTAAAACATCGTAATCTTGTTTTTTGATTGGAATTTCATCAATAATTCTAATTATCTTTTTGATACTATCTTCATTTTTCACCTTTTGAATTGAAAGATAAAACTCATCAAAGATGTTTTTGTATAATGAATTAGGTTCATTAATAACTTCGATTTCACTATTAAAATGATTGATAGACTCAATAATATAGTTTCTATCAAATTTGTTGCGAAATTCCTTTTTATTCCATGAAGAAAATAAGTATTCATATGGTATATAGTATCCTAAATTGTTTTTTAAACTGTCAACTATTTCGTCAGGATTATTGCCTTTGGTAAGGTCCTCAATATATAAACATGATTCATTATCGTTGTCTTTCTTTTCACTTTTTTGAGCTAGTTGATAATCACCGTTTTTATCTATTAGTGTTTCAGTTTGTTTCGAAGATAGGAATTTATAAAATATTAGACCTAAAATAATTTTGTCATATTCTGTTACATCTAATTGAGATCTTAGTTCATTAGCAGCAGACCAAATTTTATTAGCAAGCTTTTGCTTGCTCATTTTAATAAAGTCTTGATTATTTTCAATATTTTTTGACATATACAGCTCCTTAAAAATAAGAATAAAATTTATACATTAAATTATAGCCTTATTTATTAATTTGCCTTCCTCTAAGGTTGAAAAAAGATTAATACTAATTAACTAATTAATTAAATACAGAAGTTAAAGAACTTTTTTGTTGCATGTCTAAGTTAGCTTAATATAATTTAGCCTAAATTTTAGGAATATTTAAATATTGTTTTTGTGATTCAAAAATAAATGAATTAATTAAGTTAGAATCATTTTATAAATTTATATTTAGGTTAACAATGTAATGTAATTTGAGTATTTTTTGTAAAAAAAATATGGCTAGTTATGTAAAACTAACTATATTTTTTAATTGTCACTTTCCTTTATTAATATCTATTTTTGATTCTTTGATAATTCTTTTTATTTTTAGCAAGATATGAATTAACAATATCCTCTTCTTGAATATCAACCAATAAGCCTAAACCTAAATAAGCCTCATATGCCTTTAAGACCTTATTTTTGTCTTTGGTATTTAAAAGTTCGGTAAAAAGTTTGTATGTATATGCCAATTGAAGTGTAAAATTTTTGTGCTTAATGTAGGGTTTGATAATTGGGCTTATACCTTTTGGATATGCAATACTAGTTATAAAATGAATTCCATCAGCAAACTCCTCTAGCATCTTTTCGCGATCTATAACTTTATTTTTTTTTCAATATTTGAAGGCCTTAACTTCGTTGGCAAATTCTCCCAATTCAACTAATAGAGCAATAACAATTTTTGTATCAAAAAAACGAAAATCCTTTTTTGAAATGGTTTCAGAAAAAGCCTTATCCAGGTCAATTTGCAACATAAAAATTTCTTTTAAATCCATAGCAATAATTATTATATTACCAATCATAAAAATAAAAACTTTTTATTTGTCAATTAGTTAATTTTGCATTTTAAAATTAAAAAGAAATAATTATGATTTTTTATTTTTAACATTATTTTAAAAATATAATTTATAATTATTAATGCTTTTATGCTCCAGTGGCGGAATGGCAGACGCAGTTGACTCAAAATCAACCGGTTAAGAGCCGTGCTGGTTCAAGTCCAGTCTGGAGCACCATATAAATAATTTACCTTTCACAAATGTAGATACAGAATACTTATAATACAAATATAAGTATTTTTTTATTATAATTTATCTTAATAAATAATAAAATACCAAAGGTGGTTTAATGAATAACAGAAAACAAGAATTAAGAAAGTTAAAACGGCTTGATTTACATTCAAGTTGATATTCGATATTAACCATTGCTGTCATTATCATTGTATGAGCCTTAATTATTTATATGGTTACCATATTTGAAAATAAATATTCAAGTGATAGCACTTTTAAAATATTTAACGATATTACTGTCAGCATTATTGCTGGTTTAATTTCGGGAATATTATCAATATTGCTAGCTTTTATTTTTCTTGATTTAATTAAAAGAGCTAAGATAAAGGATTATTATTCATATTACTGTTATCTAAAGTCAATGGCTAATAAATCAAAATTTGTTTTTTTAAAGGACCCTAGAATTCCCTTTGCCTTGTATTCCAAGAAAGAACAAGAATTGACTAAAAATGATATTATTTTGATTACTGCTGAGATATTGGGATATTCACATGAATCGCCTCATTTTAAGAATTTGGAAAAAGAAATAGAAACAGACTTTGCTATGCATTCATTTATGACTCCTGACTTTATAAAGCAAAAAAAGATTGCAATTTTGAGAATACTTATGTTTGATATTTTGATTCCATTGGCTATAATGAGTATTTTGATTGCTTCTGTTATTATCTTTTATAATAGACATCATGAAGAAAAAAATATCCCATTATCAGCAATATCAAGAATGCTAATTATAATTATTTCTAATGTTTTTTCGCTAGCTATTTCTACAACTATATATGAATTTTATATTTTAAAACAAGTCAAAAATTATCAAACCTTTAATGATTTTTATCTGCTATCGTTTAATAATTTTGGGTATAAATTCTTAAATTCATCGATTGTTAGAAATTATTAAATAATCATATATTTTACAAATTGTTATTAAAAAAAGTTTAACTAGCTTTTCGGTTAGTTAAACTTTTTTAAGCTTCTGAAATCTATACTTAAAATCTTTAAAAAAATAATTAGAGCTAAATAATTATAAATAATATAGTTTTATATCTAGTCTTTATAATATAATTTAAAAAACATATTTAGGAGTATATTTTATGAAAAAAATATTAGTTATAAATGCAGGATCTAGTTCTATTAAATGAACATTGTTTAATGAGAAATTGGTTGTTGAGGCTAAGGGAATTGCTCAACGCATTAAGTTGAGACAAGGTATTCTTACATTGAAATATAAGGAAATTAATAAAGATTTTGAAATACCTCTTCCTACGTTTTTAGAAGCTGTCAAACAATTGGTAAAACAGTGAAAAGAATTCAATATCATAAAAGATTTTAATGATATTGAAAAAGTTGCATTTCGTATTGTGAATGGTGGTCCAAAATTGCAAAAAACAACCCTTATCGATGAAGAGAAAATCGAAATTTTAAAGCAATCAATAGATTTGGCACCAGTTCACAACCCTGGCGCAATTGAAGCAATTGAAGCATTCAAAGCTTTATTACCTTCTGCAAAAATGTCAATGCATTTTGATACTACATTTCATCAAACCATGCCTAGGATCTCGTATTCATATCCTATAAATAAGGATTTAGCAAAGGAATTAAATATTAGAAAGTATGGATTTCATGGATTAAATCATAATTATATTACTTTAAAGTGCCAAGAAATTTTAAATAAAAAAGACGTTAACATAGTTAGTTTACATATCGGAAATGGTGCAAGTTTATGTGCTGTGCAAAATAGTCAGTCAATTGATACGAGTATGGGTTTTACACCGCTCGCTGGTATTATGATGGGGACTAGATCAGGAGATTTTGATCCATCGATTATTCCATTCATTCTAAAGCACAAGGATATTAGTGTTGAAGAACTATTTAAATTATTCAATGAGCAGTCTGGTATGTTGGGCGTTTCTGGTATTTCATCTGATCTAAGGGATATTCAAAAGGCCAAGGTAACTAATTCAGATGCGCAATTTGCTCTTGATTTATATACCCAAAGAATTGCCGATTATTTAATTACCTATTTAAATAGAATTACAGAAAAAGTTGATGCTATAGTATTTACTGCAGGCGTTGGTGAAAATGACGACTATATAAGAAGTGAAGTTATAAATAAAATAAATATTGTTAATCTTTCACTAGATAATAAGAAGAATCAATGCCGAGAATTTAGTGATTATAAGATTATTTCTGATGCATCAAGCGCTATTCCTATTTATGTAATTCGTGCCGAGGAAGAACAATTCATTGCAAATGAAGCAATAAATTTATAGTTTGATTTAAAGTAGCCTTATAAAGCTACTTTTTTTTCTAGGTATTGCAATGATTTTGAAACAATAAGCAATCATGATTAATTAATATATAATTAATAAAGATATTAAATTTTAATTAAAGGAGTTAATGTTGCTTCGATTATTTAGATACATGGACCATAAGTATAAAATTTTATCAATTATAACCATTTTGCTAACATTACTTCAAGTTATCTGTTTTTTATTTGTGCCGATTTTCATTGGAAATTTATCTAATTTAATCGCACAAAATTCATTTTTACAATTGCATAAAGACCAAACGAGTATATTAGATTATTCTAAAATCAATATTCTTAGGTTGTTTACAATTGAAGGAACACTCTCTTATTCTATAAAGTGGTTTACCTCATATTTTGCTCTTGTGTTATTAATTGGAACAATAGTAACCTTATTAGGGTCTATGCTTGCTTCATATATTTCGACAGGTACTGCAAAACATATTCGAAAGTCGTTATGACAGCATTTAACAATTCTTTCGGAAAAAGATATTGAGTTTTTTAGTCATTCAAAAATTTTAACAAGATTTACTATCGATATATCTAGGATACAAATTGGAATTTCCTCTGGCTTAAGATTAAGCATTATCGGCCCTTGCAATTTAATTTTTGGGTTAGTTTTTGCTTTGCTAACTGATCTGAATCTTTCGATTACATTAGGTGCTTTTGTTCCTGCATTATTTGTTATTATGGCAATAGCAGGAATGTCTTCTATGAGATTATTTCCAAAGGAACAAAAAGCATATGATGAAATTAATAATGAAGCAAGAGAAAGTATTTTAGGTGTAAGAGTTATTAAATCATATAATCTTGAAAATGTTCAATTAGATAAGTTTCAAAATAGTAATAAAAACTGGTCGAACGTAGCTAAAAAATCTTGAATTATTTATCATATTACTTTTTCATTTATTAATTTGTTTGCAAATATTGTGACTTCATGTATATTATTAGCCACTGGCTTTATTATTAGATCAAGAATTAACCAAGGTTCTTATGGTGTGATAACTGATTTGAAAGTTTTTAAGGATTTTAGCGATGTATTATCCTTATATAAAACAAAGATATCTAATGCTACAACATTTATAAATTATGTAATGTTTATTACTATTGGGGTAGTTATGTCTTCATTTGCAGTCTTTTTAATTTCTCGTGGAAATGTTTCATCAAAAAGAGTTATTGAAATCTTAAAAAAAGAAGCAGATATAGATTTTATAAAATCTAATAAAGTTATTACTAAAGGTGAAATTGAATTAAAAAATGTTTCATTTAAGTATCATGAAGAATCCGAAAATTTTGTTATAAAAGATATTAATTTAAAAATAAATCCAGGTGAAAAAATCGGAATAATAGGGCCGACCGGATCAGGCAAGACAACGCTCGCTAGATTACTTAGCCATGAATTTAAAACTATCCACGGAAGCATTAGTATTGATGGCAATAATATTAATGAAATTGATACAACTTCTTTGCGAAAAAATATTTCATTTGTTTATCAAAAACCAATTTTGCTTTCTGGAACTATTAAGTCTAATTTATTAATGGCAAATAACAAAGCTACACAAGAAGATTTAGAATATTTTGCAAAATTAGCATTTGCTTATGATTTTATAAATGCATACAATGATGGATTTGAGCATGAGGTTCTTAAAAATGGATCAAATTTGTCAGGAGGACAAAAACAGAGAATTTCAATAGCTCAAGGCCTTTTAAAGCAACCAAAGATTTTGATATTAGATGATGCAACATCTGCTCTTGATACTAAAACTGAGAAAATGGTTAAGGATAATATTGATATGCATTTTTCTTCAAGAAAAATTGTAACTATTATTATTACACAAAAAATATCATCAATTATTGATGCTGACCGAATACTGGTAATGGAAAATGGTTTGATAAGCGATATTGGGACGCATAAAGAGTTATTAAAAACTTCGAAGCTATACCTAGAAATAGCAAAAACGCAGTTAGGAGGTTTAGATGTATAATTTGGACCCTCTTAAGGTGGATGATAAGCAACAAAGTTTAACAAAAACCCAAAAAAAGAATATTCAAAAGCAAAGAAGAAAAATAAAAAGAGACGCTTTCAAAAGATTAATTTGGTATTTGAATTATAGAAAAGGGAATCTTTTTTGGATAATTATCTTTTCAGTTTTTTCGGCCTTATGTTTAACTACCGGTACTTTCTTTTTAGGATATTTTATTGATAATTTTTTATCTGCTTCATTTCTTGTTGGCGAAATAAAATCTTTAGTACCAGAATATGTTGATAATTTTAATATTTCAAGCTTTGTGTGACATTTTGTTTTACTTATATTAATATTTGTTTTTCAGCAAATTTTTTCGTTAATTTCAAATGTTTTATCAGTTAGAGCCTCAATTTTGTCATGTTTAATTATGCGAGAAGATGCTTATAAGGCAATTATGAAAATGCCTGTTTCATTTTTTGACTCAGTTAAGACTGGCGAATTAATGTCCATACTAACTAGTGATATTGATAATATAAATAATGGTATGACTGGAAGCCTTAATACTATTATTATAACTTTTACAACAATCATTTCATCCTTTGGATTTATGTTTTACTATTCTGCTTATTTAACTCTTATTACTTTATTTTTAATGCCTTTAATGCTTTGCTTTGTTTTTATTGTTTTAAAGAAGGCTAATCCACAATTTAGGAAGCAACAATCACGTGTTGCTTCATTAAATGGGTTCATTGAAGAAAACCTTGCTGCACATCATTTAATTAGATCACTTGATTTTACTAAACAAATTGAAGACGAGTTTATTATTAGAAATAATAAATTATATAGTTCATCTCTTAAGGCTAATCTGTATATTGGTTTAATGTGGCCTCTTGGCAATGCCGTTATTAATATATTGCAATTAATTATCGTTGTAATCGCTTCTGCATTTACGGTTGCAAATATTGGTACAGGCTCTAATTCTAATTTTACGCCCGGGGTTATTATTACATTTGTTTTATACATAAGAGTTATGGCTAATAGTATTGTTCGTGTTTTTGAGAATCTTTCGTCTATTCAAATGGCGCTAGTTTCAGCAGTTAGAGTAATGAATTTGGCTACATTCAAACCACTTGTTGATGAAACCAAATTGAGGTCAATTAATTATACAAAAGGAAATGTTTCATTTATGAATGTTGATTTTTCCTATACAAATGATGTTAATAATCTTCAATTAAAAAATGCTTCATTTATGGCAAAAAAAGGCCAAGTATTTGCTATTGTTGGCCCTACTGGTGCTGGTAAAACTACGATTATAAATCTTTTAAGTAAGTTTTATTTACCGCTATCTGGTAACATTGAAATTGATGGAAATAATTCGCGCGATATTAAAGAACAAAGTTGAAGACAACAAATATCGATTGTTTTGCAAGATACATTTTTATTTAAAACCACAATTATGCAAAATCTTCGTTATGCTAATCCAAATGCTACTGATGATGAAATAAAGGAAGCTGCAAAAATTTCGCACGCAGATGAGTTTATAATGCGATTAGGGAATGGATATGAAGAAATTATTGAAGAAGGTGGTGCTAATTTATCGCAAGGTGAAAGACAATTAATTGCTATAACACGAGCAATCATTGCTAATCGAAATATTTTAATTCTTGATGAGGCAACTTCTAATATTGATACGAGAACTGAAAAAATAATTCAAAAAGCAATGATGAAATTAATGAAGGGTAAAACTTCGTTTATTATTGCTCACAGACTTTCGACTATTTTGAGCGCAGATAAAATTTTGGTTGTTAATAATGGCGAAATTGTTGAATCTGGTACCCATAAGGAATTATTAGCTAAAAAAGGTTTATATGAAAAAATGTATAATTCATCATTTAGGGAAGACTAGCACCTATTTGTTTGCTAACTAATAAAGCCATTTTTTCATGGAGCTAAATTAAAAAATCTGGTTTAAATCCAGATTTTTGTTAAAGCAATAATCTTTGTTATCTCTTTTGAAAAAACCTAATTTTACTTTTTAAAAGTTTTACAATTCTCTAAAATTTTGCTAATTTCATCTTGACATATTTCTCTGATTTCGCCCAGATTCAAATTATTATCTAATTTTAGTGTGCCTATTGATACTCTTTTTAGGTAGGTTATTTTATAACCAAAAAAATTTAGCATTTCCTTAACTTGATGAAATTTACCTTCATAAATAGTTATATAGGCAGATTTAGAGTCTATAAAGATAAACTCATATCTTTCTACATGATAATTATTTGCAATGATAATTGGTTTGGGATAGTGATTTTTTATTTTGTCATCAAAAGGTTTATTAGTCTGAAAATAATACGTTTTAGGTATTTCAAATTTTGAGTTCATAATTTGGTGGCCTAAAAAACCATCATTACTTATTATTAATAATCCCTCCGTGTCTTTGTCAAGTCTGCCATATGAAAAAAATTTATTGGGATCAAGGTCAATAATTTCGAAAATTGTTTTACTTTTTTTATCAAAATTTGCCGTTATGTATCCTGATGGTTTGTTGAAAATAAAATATTGTTTTTCTTTATATTCAACTAGCTTACCATCAATCATAATTGTATCATTATTAATATCAACACAAATTGGCTTAAGGATTGATTTATTATTTATTAGAACCCTTTTAGCTTTTATTATTTTTTTGCATTCATTTCTTGAAATGTTAAGATATCAAGAAATGATTTTTTCTATTCTTATTTTCATTATATTTCATCTTGTATTCTATTTAGAGCATTAATGTAAATTTCGAGCGATTTTTTTATTTCTTTGAATGTGAAGCATTCGTTTGGTCCATGCATTAAATGCATATATTTTGTTGAACCAAAGGCTACGCAATTATTAACTATACGTGCGTAGGTCCCTCCGCCAATTGCTAATGGTAGCTCTTTGGTATTCATTGCTTCATTATATGTTTGCATTAGTAATTTTATTAATTTGCTTTCTGGTGACATAAACATAGAATTTTTAGTTCCAACTACTTCAAAATGTACATCTGAAAAATTGCATGAAAGGTATTTTTTTATAGAATTTGTAACCTCTTCAACAGAATGGGTTGCCGGGACTCGCAAATCAAAAGTTATGATATGTTTGTCAGAGGTTGTTTTGATAATACCAAGATTAGCACTAAGGCTACCCGAGAAATCATCATAGTCTGGAAAAATATTTTTTAATCTAAAATCACGAGTTTCTAAATTTTCACTAATAAATTTTATTAGATTATATCTTGACAATTGGGGATGTTTTTCTTTTAGTTCTAGGATTGATTTGATAATAGCATTATCACCTTTTTCTGGCGTTGAACCATGACCACCCTTCCCTAGTACACTGTGTAGCTTTCCGTTGTATATATATTCAGTTTTGTCTGGTATTTGATTTACAACATTTCCGGCATTTATTTCAAGATTGTCAATTTTATTAAAAATAAAACTAACTTGATATATAAGTTTTTCTGCAAAAATAAGTGGCCATTCTCCGTCAGGAGTATATGAAACATATGGATGTCCAAAGTCTGCAAGATAAAATTTCATTGATTTCATAGTTGTCTCTTCGGAAATCCCAAAGATAATTCGAATAGACCATTCATCATTGACTAGACCATTGTCTTTGAGATATTTCATTGCATACATGTTAATGATTGCAGGACCCTTATCATCAAGACTACCTCTACAAATTATTTCATTATCAGTGATTACTGGAACAAAGGCGCTAGTTTTTCATTGCTTTTCATCGCCAGCAGGAACAACATCTAAGTGAGCTAAAATACCTAGAATTTTTGCCCCATTACCAATTTGTGCATATCCATATCGATTGTGTGGATCTTTATATGTTTCAAAGCCAAAAGAATCAGCTAATTTTAGGGCATAGTTTAAAGCATTATCAGCGTTTATACCAAATGGATATTTTCCTTCTTGCTCTATACTGATGGAAGGGATTTCGCATAAGCTTGCAATGTTTTTGATCATTTTATCAAACGCTTCTTTTTCTTGCTTAAATTGAATATATTTTTTCATTTTAAATCCTTAAAATAAGATTAATTTTTAACTAATTTTATAGCAATCCCTTTGTTTTGAAAGACGTAATTATCGTCATGTTCAAAATAGACCTTTATTAATTCAGGATAGTCAGTAAATGGGTTACGATTTCTTTGATGTTTATAAACACCATTGTTTCTATCGATATCAAATTGTGAAATTCCATCTAATTTATTTCATTTTAAATAAGTTTCTAAATATTTTTGTTTTATTTGATTTATGCCATTTTCTTCAAAAAATACTCTTTGTGCGGAGTGGTTGTTTGTAATATTTTTGTCTCTATAAGTTAACACAAAATAGAAGAAAACTCTTGCTATATCACCTTTAAATTCATCTATTACTTCAAAAACCTGCTCTCCATCTTCTTTTCCAATTCCTAACTTTGAACCATTGCTTGAAACTATTTTGCCATTTTGAGTTTCTCCATATGGTAAATTACCATGGATAGCATTGACTTTTTTATCTGACGGTCAAACATGGTGAGCATCATTTCTCATTGGCCCTTGTTTTGCAAATCAGGATTGTGCAATGATATGTTCACGATTCATACCTTGCCCCTCTTTATTTCCAATGTCACGATATTTGCCAAATTCAAAGTTGTATTTGTCTTTTCCCCCAATTATTTCCGTATATAGATCTAAAACTGTGCCATCTTTTTCATAATACTTATCAACAAATGCATCAACATAAGTATTGTGCAACTTTGCATAAGCAGCTCTACCGACACCCGTTTTGTCTCGGTTTTGTAGTTGAATCATAAAAAGTTTGTCTCTTAATTCTTGTCCACTTAACCCATTTAGTGATTCATAAAATTTATTCGAGTTATCATATTGGATGTGAAATCCATTATTTGTGGTTGGGGCAGCGCCATTTCTTGCCAAGGTGTTATTATCTTGTTCTTGTTGTCTATTATCTTTCTCTTTCTTATCGGGAGTAATAGGATTATTCTCACTTCCTGCTTCTGATTTTTTATCATTTGGATTTGCTGAAGGACTTATTTCCCTTAGAGTTTCATTATTTAATATTTCAATTTCCTTAATTAATGAATCAAAGTTTTTAGAGTTTTCCTTGCTTTCTATAATCTCTAGCTTGTTTCATAGCTTATTTAATTTTTCATTATCTTTTATTTTAAGGATGTTTTTTAGAAGTTCTTCTTTTTTATTTAGATATTTTTTTTCATTTTCAGAAGTTTGCGTTTGCGTTGAACATGAGGACAAAATCAAAAATGTTGTTGGTAACGTTAGTGTTGTTAAATAAATCATTATGTTTTTTGAATAAGTTTTTTTCATATTAATAATTTCCTTAGAATAAATTGGTTAACATTTTAATTATAATACTATTTAATTTTTAGCGTTTTTATAATACTCTAATATGTCTTAAAAGAAGGTTAATACTTACGACATAGAAGCTGTGTTATTTTATATTAATAGCAATCTTCTTAACATTAAAAAAACACACCACAGTGTGCTTAAAAGGTTACAAAATATATTATTATTGTGATTTTGCTTCAGCTTTTCTTGCTTCTCTTCTTAGGTCGCGGGCTCTTTCTTTAGCTAATTTGTGAGCTCTTTTTTCAGCTTTAACCTTATTTGCTAATCTAACGTCTTTTCTCATCGCATTTCCTTTCAATATTTGCTAATTTTATTACTTTAGAAGGATAGTTAATATTATAACTATTTTTTCTTAATTTGCTCAACTTTTTGCTCGATCAAATCAAAATCAATATCATCCATTGCTTTTATTTTTTCTTCAAGTGATAATGTTTTCTTTAAATGTTCCTTATTTGATATTTTATGATTAAGTTCTTTGAAGTCATTAGCCGCATCAAAAAGGTTAATTTGATCTTCTTCATCAAAGATTTGGTTATTAATCTTTAATGAATTAGTGTAATAATTTTTTTTAAATAGTGTTGTTTCAGTTGTTTCTTCGATGCTGCTATTTTTTGTTAAATTATCTTGAAATTTCAGTTTTAGAATTTCTTTTTGTTTACTATCATCTTCAATAAGCTTGTTTATTTTTATATGCTGAATTAAGTAACCCGAATTATTTAATTCATTGCTAAATTTATTTAATTTTTCGATCTTAATTTTATCACTTTGACTGCACTTAAAATCAAGTTTTTGTGTTTCATTATTTTCATTTGTTATTAGTAATTCAAGGTTTTTAGTATTTACTTCTAGACATTTTGGAATGCAATTGATATTTTTTAAACAGTTGAATAATTTGGTCCCGCGGTTTGCGCGCCCTGTATATTTTATGTCCCTCATATTTCATTGTTTATACATTCCGCCTTCAGTTATCATTGTTACTACATTTAAAGGTAAACAAGTTGTAAAAGCAGACACAAAAATTTTTTCATTTGTTTGTAATTTAGGCAATAGTTTTATGCCTTGCGCTTTGAGGGCTAGATCAGTTGAAAAAACATTTTCATTTAATAAGAAATATGAACCATTATTAAGCAGTATGAAAATATCCTTCTCATCATTGCCAATTTTTGCATCGATTAATTCATCATCATTATTTTTAAAATTTATACAAATTCTCTTCTTGTTTAATACTTTTGAATTAAAGCTAGATATCTTTACTTTTTTAGCGAAACCATATTTTGTTATTAGTATAATGTTAGCATACGATTCATATGATGTTATTTCCATTACTCGAATAATTTTTTCATTGCTATCAAGATTCACTAATGAAGATATATGCACACCCAATTCTTTTCATGAATTATCTTTTAAAATATGTGCTTCAATGATGAAAAAATTTCCCTTGTTAGTAAAGAAAATTAATTTTGAAAGAGAATTAATTTCATCATAATATTTAATTGCATCTCCTTCTTTTAGTTTATATGTAGCAAAGTCGTTAGCATTATAGATTTTTGTACTAATTTTTTTGATATAGCCTTCTTGAGAAATAAAGAAATAAAAATTTTCATTTTTAGCAAGAAGTTTATGATCAATATCTTTATTTATGCCTTCTTCTTTAATTATGGTTTTTCTATCCTGTGCATATTCAATTTTTATTTCAGTTAGTTGTTTTATTAAGAAAATATTAAATTCGTAGTTATCACTAAGTAAGGTTTTACATTGTGTAATTAAGGCTTCAAGGTTAGTTTTTTCTTGCTGAAATTCAATTTGATCCATTCTCGAAAGTTTATATAGTCTTAGCTCAGCTATGGCGGTTGCCTGAATTTCACTAAAATTAAATGCCTTTATTAGTGAAAGAATTACACCTTTTTTGGAATTATCACTTTCCTTGATTAATTTGATAACTTCATCAGAAATTTCTGCTACTCTAATAAAACCTTCAACGATTTCATGGCGTAATTTATATCTTTGAAGATCGTATTTTATTCCATTGGTATTTATTTGTTTTGAATGCTCAAGAAATGCATATAATGCTTTGTAAAGCGATAATAGGCTAGGTGCATTTTTATATATAGCAAGCATATTGTAATCATAATTAACTCTTAGTTTAGTTTTGTTCATTAGATATATCATGATTGCCTCGGCATTTGCATTTTCTTCAAGTTCAATGTATATTGACAATCCATCGCGATCAGATTGATCTCTAATTTCTTTAATTCCAGAAATTACTTTTGAAGAAATGATTGTATCAATTTCAAAAACCATTTTCGACTTAACTACACCAAAGGGAATTTCAGTAATTTCTATGCCAACAATGTTTTCTTTTTTGTCATAGACATATTTATATTTTGAGGATAGTGCAATTTTTCCTCTTCCGGTCATAAAAGCATCGTGAATTCCTTTGGTTCCGTTAATTATGCCTCCGGTCGGAAAGTCAGGGCCTTTAACATAATTCATTAATTCGCTAGTGGTGATATTTGGGTTTTTAATCATAGCAATTAAGGCATCAATTAGTTCGCCTAAATTATGGGGAGGAATTTGTGTTGCAAAGCCTGATGCAATCCCCATTGCTCCATTTACTAGCAAATTAGGAAAAAGGGTCGGTAAGACAACAGGTTCATATTCTGAATCATCAAAGTTTGGAATCATTGGTACTACTTTGCGTTCCAAATCTTTTAGCATTAGTTCTGTTATTTTTTCTAATCTTGATTCTGTGTAACGCATAGCAGCAGCTGGGTCATCATCAATGGAACCCTTATTTCCATGCATTTGCACAAGCGGATAATTGCTTTTTCATTCCTGCGCCATTCTTACCATTGCTCCATAAACAGAACTATCGCCGTGTGGGTGATATTTACCTAAAACATCCCCAACAATCCGTGCCGATTTTTTGAATGCCTCCTTGTTTCTAAGTTTTAGATTTCACATTGAATAAAGGATACGACGTTGTACTGGTTTTAAGCCATCTCTGGCATCGGGTATTGCACGCTGTTGAATAACATATTTTGAAAAACGGGCAAAACTATCGCTCATAATGTCGACCATATTCTTATCAATAATATTTTCAATTACTTGGTCATAATTATTTTTATTTTTCTTGTCCATAAGTCGTGCCTCATTTATTTTTTATTAATTTCAAATTCATCAATACTTGAAAAGTCGATGTTATTATTGATTCAATTTTTTCTTGCCTCCGAATCATCACTCATAAAGGTAGTTATATACCTTTCTATTAATGCTTGCTGATCGATGCCTACTTTAATGATTGAACGAGTTGCAGGATTCATTGTTGTTTCTCAAAGTTGGTCAGCATTCATTTCTCCAAGCCCTTTATATCTTTGGATTTCGTAGTTTGTATATTGCGACGTTATTTCTCTTAGTTGTTCTTCGTCTCAAGCATAGAAATATTTGTTATTTGAGTTTTTAATTGTTATTTTATATAATGGGGGCAAAGCGATATATACCATTCCTAATTCAATTAGTTTTTTCATATATCTTCAGAAAAATGTTAATAAAAGCATTTGGATATGAGCTCCATCAACATCCGCATCAGTCATAATAATAATTTTTCCATATTGTGAATTCTTGGCATCGAATTCGCTACCAATTCCAGCTCCAATCGTGTTAATAATTGTTGCAAGTTCTTCATTTGCAAGGACATCAACTAACTTGGCCTTATCAGTATTCATTACAACCCCACGTAAGGGAAGAATGGCTTGAGTCATTCGATTTCTGCCCATTTTAGCCGACCCTCCGGCTGAATCACCTTCGACTAAAAAAAGCTCTTTGATTGTTTTGTTCTTTGTTTGTGCAGGAGTTAATTTGTTTGAAAGAATTTTTTTTGAATCGAGTTTATTTTTTACCTTTCTAGCTTCATTTCTAGCATTTCTTGCCGCAATTCTTCCGTCATATGTTCGCTTAATTTTCTCGATGATTTTGTCAGCTTCTTGCTTGTTTTCATTTAAAAAAAATGTAAATTTTTCACTAAAGAAATCTTCAACAGATTCCCTTGCTTCAGGCGTTCCTAATTTATCCTTAGTTTGCCCAACAAATTCAAGAATACTTTCAGGAATTTTTAGTGATACTACAGCAATTATTCCCTCTCTAACATCCAATCCATCAAAATTAATTTTTGTTTTAGAACTTGAATTTTTTGCATACCATTCATTAATTGTTTTGGTTAATGCAGATTTAAATGCTGTTTCATGAGTTCCTCCATCCCTAGTTTTAACATTATTGACAAAGGAATATATTGATTCACTATAGTTTTCAGTATACGCTAACGATATTTCAACCTCAATATTGTTTTTTGATTTTCCTGACGCAAAGAAAATTCTACTGATAAATTTTCGGCCCTCGCCAACAAAGTTGATATATTCTTTAATTCCTTCATTGGTTTGAAAAACAACATTTTCGTTAGTATTTTCATTGATATAATTGATTTTCAAATTTGATATTAAGAAACTGGCCTCTCTTAATTTTTCTTTAACTGTTTCAGATGAAAATTTCGCTTTTTTAAATATTGAATAATTAGGTCAAAATTGAACCTTAGTTCCACGTTTTGTAGTTGGTCCTATAATTGTTGTTTTACTTGTAATTTTTTCTTGTTCAAAAGATGTGAAGTATTCTTTTTTGTCGCGATAAACGCTAACTTCAACCTTAGAACTAAGGGCATTTACTACTGAGGACCCAACGCCGTGAAGTCCTCCACTAGTTTTGTATGCCCCATCGCCAAATTTACCGCCAGCATGTAATTCGGTAAATACTAGTTCAACACCGCTTTTTCCTGTCTCATGTTTATTGATTGGAACACCTCTTCCGTTGTCTTCAACAATAACAGACCCATCACTTTTTAATATTACCTTAATATTATTAGCATATCCGGCTAATGCTTCATCAATAGCATTATCAAAAATTTCCCAAATTAGATGATGTAATCCGTTTGAATCAGTAGAACCAACATACATTCCAGGTCTTTTAATAACTGCCTCTAAACCCTTTAAAACTTTTAAATCTTTTGCTTCGTAATTAGTTGTACTCATGATAATTAATTATATATTTTTTGAATATTTAAATAAAAATTAAAAAATATAAAGACACAAATGAGTGTTTTATAGACGTTGGTTTTTATTGTTTTCTTCCAGTTCTTGGTTAATCATATGAATATCTGCATTCATAATTTTTTCACCTAAAAAGATAATAGCAATTTTGTTAATTATTTTATTTTTAGTTATTTTATATATTTTTGCAAATGTGATTTTAATAATATATCTAATTAAGAAAAAACAGGTAAGTCAGCTAATAAATAGTATGCTAGTGATGGAAATTAAAACTATAAAATTATTTGATTGTATTAGAAAATGTGTTCCATTATTTAAAATAAGATAAACAATTCATGCTGTAATGAGAATGATAGGAATAATAATTGCATAAATGCATAAAGCAAGAAAGAAAATGTAATTTCTTTTAAGTTTTGGATATTTTTTTAGTTTACAAAAAAAATTATTTTTATTTGTCATTTCTTAAATTAAATGTTTTTATTTCAACTTCGTTAATTATTTCATTCTCAAGTTTCTCAAGATTTTCAAGTTCTTCTTCTAATCTTTTTGCTTCCTCTCTTGTGGGTTTGGTGATCGGGAATCTTGGGGCAAAAAGTTCACATGTTTCGCAAGCTTTTTGGATCGATATTTCCATTGTGTTAATGGCTTTGGCAATTGTTATTGTTTCATTTTTATCGAAGCTTAATAACGGTCTAAAAATAGGCAAATCACAAACCTCTGATATTGCGTGGATTGATTCTAATGTTTGCGAAGCAACTTGTGCTAAATTTTCACCATTCGAAATTGCTTTTATATTATATTTTTTGGCTATTTTTTGTGCAATACGATAGAAACTGCGGCGCATTAGTGTTATTTTATATTTTTGATTTGATACAAGACCTATATAATTCATTAATTTTGTGTAATTAATTTGAAAAAGAGTAGAAGACCCTTGAAATTTGGTTAATGTTTTGATAATTTGTTCGATTTTCATAGTCGTTTTTTCATCGGTATGAGGGGGTGTAATGAAGTTTAAAAATTCAATCTTTAATCCCCTTTTTTGCAATAAATGTGCAGCAACAGGAGAATCGATTCCACCACTTATTAAATGTAAAACACGCCCTGATGAACACACTGGCATTCCACCAAGGGCATAAATGTAGTCGCTAAAAATATATGTAAATTTGTCTCTTATTTCAATATATATGGATAAATCAGGATTGCTAAGGTTTACAACTTTATTTTTAAAATTATTTAATATAAAACCGCCAAAGTGCATATTGATTTCCGATGAAGTTAAATGATAATTTTTATTATGTCTTCTGGCATTTATAGCAAAAGAGTTGAATGATTTTTTCGAGGCTATTTTAAATACTTTTTTTTCAATATCTTCAATATTGGTTGATGTCTTATGAACTATTGAATAAGATGAAATTCCAAAAATAAATTTTAGGGATTTTAAATTTTGCTCTGAATACTTACAAAAAGCTCTGTCGTATTCCATTCTTAACTCATTTTTAGGTATATATAGTTCAATATTTTTTCTTAATTGATTAATGAAATCCTTTTTATTTTCACCTTTTAGTGTTAATTCTCCGTATCTAATTAATATTTCCATTTCTTGATTAGCACACATTTTATTTCTCCTTTGACTTATTAATTAATTTTAGCGATTTATTAATTATTTCATCATATTTATTCTGATATATTAAGTTAATTAATTCAATATTTTTTTCTTGAAATTTATTTTTTGTTAGCAAGTTAAAATTATCGATTAGATGCCTTGCAACCAAATATTTTATGTTAATCACAATAATTTTTTTTTGAATGACTTGATTTATTAAGTTTAGTTCATATTCGTCATTTATATTTTGCTTTTCTAGTAATGATTCAAATTTATTTTTGTAATAAATTATTTCCTCATTTAATGGTATTTTAAAGTCATGTAGTCCAAATGTCTCAATTAACATATTGGTCATTTTATCCTTGAAAGCGGTCTTATCTTTTTTGTTTCAATTATTTTTAAATTGTCTTTGAAAAAACGGGATTTTACACATTTTTTTTAGAATATTATTTAGATTATTTAATCTTTCAAAATATGAAATATTGCTTGAATTTTTTTTATTTTTTGATTTAAAATACGCCAGATTTTGGTAATAAAATTCATAAAAATTATTTATTAATAATTTATATTTTGCGTTTTGGCGATCTGATTTAAGATTTTTTCAATTTTGTATATCAAAAAGATCAATTATTTTGCTTATAAGCTCAGAATTTGATTTTAATATTTCAAAACTATCTATTTCTTTTTTGATTTCAATATATTTGTAAATTATTTTTTTTGAAAGGTTTTCAAGTTTTGTTTTGAATGTTACAATTCAATCAAAAAAATTAGTTTTATGAATTTTAATTTTAATTTCTTCAATCAAACTTCTAGTTTCATCGATGAAAGAATTTAGCATTTGCCAATTAAAAAAAAATTGGTGAAAAGATGAATACTTGATGACAAGGTCCTCAATAAATTTAAATGGAATTTCAATATTATTTTCAATATATGAGTATAGTGTTAAACCATTTTTTATAAAGAACAAAAAATCATTTAATATTTTTTTGATATTTTTTGAATTAGTTAAAAAATGATTATTCCAACCTTTATATAGTTGAAGTTTACTACTGTATTCAACAATATTTTTTATTTCATTGTATTTTTTATTAAATTCAATTGAAAAATCTTGAAAGAAAAGGTTGTTTTTATTGTTATCAATACATTTATTTATATTTAAGAAGACGGATTTTAAATTATTTGAAAAGATGAGAAATTTTGAGATATTTTGACTTTCAAGAAAAATAAAATCTTTGTTTTCTTTTATTGTTTCTTTTATTGTTTTTCATTCGACAATTGCTTTATTAAAAATTTTTTTAAATTCAGGACTTTTCGATTTTTTTTCTTGTATGTTTCTTATGTTATTAATCATATGCAATTCATTAAGAAAAAAAGTTATCTTTGATAGTGAAAATTCAATAATATTTATTACATTAGCAGTTATTTTTTCTTGGTATGTGCATTTATTGTTTTTATCTGTAAATTCATGAAATTGATTATTAATTTTTTTAATTTTTTTTAAATTTTGGTTTATGTATTCAATCTTTTTTTGAAGTTTCTTGATTTTAAATTCCTTTTTTAAAGATCGAATAATGAAGGCGATAATAATAGGTATTATCCAAATTACATTTAACAAAAAATACAAATAATTGTGTACCATAGTAAGTAAAATTATATTTTATATATCTTATTTATTGTTCACAATATATCTAAGTCTAGTTTTATTTGAAAAAAATGTAAAAAAATAATATAATTTTCCTTATATGAGAAAGCAAAAGAAAGTGTCACTATCTTGTCAGGAATGCTTGCATAAAAATTATTCTGTTAATAAAAGTAATGAAAAAAGACTAGAGATTAAGAAATTTTGTAAATATTGCAATATTCAAACAATTCATAAAGAGGAAAAATAAGGTATGCTAGAAAAAACAAAGATGAGTCCTGAAGAAAAAAAAGAGATTAAAGATAGAGTAAGAAGAGAGAAAGCTCTTTTAAAGGAAAGAAAAAAGGATGAAGCTAAGGCAACGAAACTTTACACTTTTAGAAATTTAGTAAGGGAAATTAAGAGAGTTGCGTGGCCAAGTAATTTCAAGTCTTGAAAATGGTTTGGAATTACTATTGCCTTTGTGTTAATCATGGCTATATTTTGCTTTGTTATAACTTTAATTTTTACCGGTTTATGAAATGTAGTGGGTATTAGAACATAATATTTTTTAAGGAGAAAAAATGTATTCAGATTGTAAGTGATATATGATATCAACTGTTTCAGGCAAGGAAGATAACGTTGTTGAAGCATTGAAAAACAAAATTAGTTCTCAAAAAATGGAAGATTTCTTTAAGGATATTAGAATTTTTAAGATGCCCCATTTGTCTAGCAAAGAATTGCAAAAGAAAAGCAGGGGTGAGGAATACAACATTAAGTATGTAAATATTTATAAAGGTTATATTTTTCTTAATATGATAATGACTGATGAATCCTGGTATTTAGTTCGTAATACACAATACGTTACTGGTTTGATTGGATCTTCTGGAAAGGGTGCAAAACCAACGCCAATCAGTGAAAACACCTTTGAAAAAATGGTTGAAAAAGAAAGGATTCTCATTGAGAAATTTGAAGCGGGAGATATTGAAACAGCATTCAAAGAGGGGATTATTGTTAAAATTAAGAGTGGTATATTCAAGGGCGAAGTTGGCGAAATTATTAGAAATGATGACATTGAACAAAAAGCATTTGTAAATATTGAACAATTTGGAAGAAAGGTGCCAACGGAATTCTCGCATAATGACCTTGAGATTTGCTCTTAGTTATTTATGGTATTTATTTTAGAGGAGAATTATGAATAAAATAACAAAAACGTTAATTAGTATTGGTTCGATTTCTGCTTTGACTCTCCCATTAATTGCCATTTCATGTACTAACTATAAAGCAGAATTAGAAAGAGAAGTTTCCCTTGCTAAGCAACAATTATCTAATATTGAATTTGCTGATGATTATGAGGACAAATTAAGAAAAGAAATTATTGACGCTGAAAATATATTAAAAAATAATAGCAGTAAAAATATCGATTATCAGAAGGCACTTAGTGATTTTATTGAAAATACAAATAAAATTCTTAATGATAATAAAACAACAACTGAAAAATATAGTAATAACCAAAGAGATGTATTTATTTTTTTAAATACATTAAAGCAATATGCACATGAACAGTTGTCAGATAAAAAATATGATGAATTGAAAATTGAGTTAGTTAAACAATACAGCGCAAAAGAAGAAGAAATTAAGAAAATAAATTCAGTTTTATTTAATGATAATGCTAAAGCCAAATTAATACAAGAACTAAATAAAATTCTTGATGACATTAAAACTAAAAAAGCTGAAGTTGACAAAAAAGCCAGTGCTAAATTATTTTAAAAAAGAAGAATCATAAAATATTTGAATCTTCTTTTTTGTTTTTATATAAGGAGATTATTTTAAAAAAAATGAAGGAATTTTGGTTTAAAGAAGGCGAAAAGCTAGATGAATTAGTTAATTATCTTCTGTCATTTAAAAAAATAGAAGCTATATTATTAGACGGAGAATTAGGTGCAGGGAAGACAACATTAACTGCGCAAATAGCCAAAAAATTAGGTGAATCTAAGGCTGTGGTTTCCCCAACATTTAATACTATAATATGCTATGATAAAATGGTACATATTGATGCGTATAAATTAGTTGGTGATTTATTCCCATATGAAGAATATTTTGAAGATAAAATTGTTGTTATTGAATGGTCAAAAAACATTATACATAATTTTAAATATTATTTTAATATTGAGGTCAGTCTTCATGAAAGGGATGGTCAAATTTTTCATTTATTTAAAATAACTAAGCAAACTTGTTATCAAGGCTTATTCATTGAAACTTCTTTGCCAGATTTTTGCATAGCTTTAACTGAAAATGGTAATGTAATTGACCATATATTAATTGAAAAACTAATTAAAAAAACTGATAAATTCTTTGAATCAATAGATGAGTTATTAGGAAGAAATAATACAAAGTTGAATTATCTAGATAATCTTTACATAACAAATGGACCCGGAAGTTTTACGGGAACACGTCTGGCCTTTGTTTTTGCATCTACTAATAAACTTCTTCAAAATGTAATCGCAAAAAATGATATAAAAGTTTTTATTGCGCCAACATATGATTTGTTTTTTAAACAACTAAATTTGGACGTTATTTATATAAAAGCTAATAGGTATAAGGCATATGAAGTAATTAAAACTAATTTAGGAATAACTATAAATTTAGTTGATAGTATAAATTCAGTAATAGATTTTAATTACCAAAATTTCTTTAAAAATTTTAGTAAATATGTTGATTTATTTAGAGAATCAAATGACATCTTAAAAGAGGAATTAATTTATGCTTCTGATCCTCAAATTGGAGGTGTTTAATGAAAATTTTTGCTATCGAGAGCTCTCATGATGATACCTCTTTTGCTATTTTGGAAGATAATAAGCCTGTTTGAATGAAAACTATATCTCAAACAGAAATTCATAAAAAATACGGTGGAACCATTCCAGAAATTGCTTCGAGATTGCATGTTAGAAATATTGCATTATTAATTGAAGAATTTAAGAATATCGTTGTTAATAACAAGGAGATTTGTAAGAATATTGATTATATTGCTTATACTAAGGAACCGGGATTGGTAGGATCGTTGCAAATAGGTTTTATTGTTGCACAAACAATGTCCAGAATATATCAAATACCAGCAATTGGGTTAAATCACTTAGAAGGCCATTTTTATTCAGCTTTTATATCGAAAGAATTAGAATTTCCTGCCTTATGCTTATTAGTTTCAGGTGGACATTCGCAATTGATGTTATATACTGATTCTAATAGTTTTGAGATAGTCGGTGAAACTTTGGACGATGCCGTTGGTGAGGTTTATGATAAGATTGCTAGAAAACTATCATTAGGTTTTCCGGGTGGACCAATTATTGATAATATTTGAATTAATAATAAAGAAAAATATAAAAATAAATTTTCAATTCCACATACATTAAATGAATTAGATTTTTCATTTAGTGGAATCAAAACAGCCGTTATAAATCATTTTAATAGTCTAATAAATAGAAACGAAGAAATTAATATTAATAAGATTGCTTGTGAATTCCAAAATACGATAATTGCCTACCTTAAAATTAATTTAGAAAAGGCAATTAAAAAGTATGGACCAAAATGTATTACTTTAGCAGGAGGAGTAAGCGCTAATAAAGGAATTAGAGAAATGGTGTTAACCCTTCACAACAATGTTTATCTACCATTAATGGAGTATACAACCGATAACGCAATGATGATTGCTAGACTAGCTTATGAAAAGGTAAAAAAATAATATGTGAAAATTTATAAAAAGTTCAACTTCACAGGAAAATTGATTAGATTTTACCAGTTATGAGATTGTTTTTTGAGGACGCTCAAATGTAGGAAAGTCTTCGTTAATTAATGCTCTAGCTAATAATAAATTAGCAAAAACTTCTTCAAGTCCAGGACGTACAAGATTAATAAATTATTTTGAAACTAATAATAAAAAGATTGTGGTTGATTTGCCTGGTTATGGTTATGCTAGTATGTCTAAAAAAGAACAGCAGAAAGTTAGCGGAATAATAGATTATTATTTTCGCAACAGCCCAAATGATAAGATAGTTTGTTTCTTAATTGATGCCAAGATAGGTTTTATGCCGATAGATTTGGAAATGATTGAGTATATTAATAATTTAAAAATACCATTTAATATTATTATTACTAAAATTGATAAGGCTAACCAATCACAAAGGCATAGAGTAAAAACCCAGGCGCTAACATTTAAAAAAGAAGTAAATATTTTTATAGTCTCATCAGAAAAAAAAGTAGGGTTGCAAGACATTATCAAACATTTTGATTTTTAGTATTTAAATATGTTGCTTTCCAAAAATTTAAAATTACTAAAAATTAAATAATCTATGTTTAATTTAGTGCGCATTGGTCCATTTTTATATCAATTTTTGTATAATTTTACATATGAAAAACAAAGAAGACAAAAAAAGATTACTCATTTTAATAATTCAAGTATTTACTTTATTTATAGTACCAATGATTCTTTTGTTTGTAGGATTATTCCATTTACCTAATAATTGAAGAGTTCCTATTATTGTTATTTATTCGCTTTTAGTATTGGGCCTTGGAGTTTTTATATTTTTCATCATAAGAAGATATTTAAAAGAATCATCAATTGCAAATCAAACCCTAAATCAGTTCATTCAAAATGAAATAAGTGATCAAGGGATTGGTACTATTATTTTTTTAAATAATGGAAGGATTATATGAGCTTCAAACTTTGTTATTAACAAATTTGGTAAGTCGATAGTCGGAAAAAATATAAAAACTGTTTTTAATATTGAAGAATGAGATGGGAATAATAATAACTTTGTTTTTAAAAAAGATGACTATGAGTACGATGTTCAGGTTATTTTTGAAAAAAATATTGTTCAGATTAAAGATATAACTATTCAAACAGCTTTATTAAATGATTATAAGATGCAACGTGTTGTTTTTGGCGAATTTCATATTGACAATATGAATTTATACCAAGTATCCTTATCACAAGAAGATCTTTATGCTATATATTCAAGTTTTGGGTCCTTGTTTGATGATATTTCTAAAAGTTATAATATTATTTACCGGCAATATGAGAATGGGCGTTTCTTTGTTTTAACTAATCAAGAAACTCTTGAGCAACTAGAAAAAACCAACTTTGAGGCATTTAATCAACTTAAAAACAAGAGTCTGCATAAAGGTATATCCTTGACATTGTCTGGTGGGTTTTCATATGGTTTATTCAAGCTGGAAACACTTGATAAATTAGCCAAAGAGGCATTATTACAATCCAAAACCCGTGGTGGAGACCAAATAACTGTTTTAACAAAAAATGAACATCCAAGATATTATGGAACTAGCTCAGAAATAAACATCAATATGTCTCGTACTAATGTTAGCTATATTTCTAAGGTTTTGATTGCAAAATTAAAGTCTAAGAATATTAACAAAGTTATAATTTATGGTCATAAGAACGCCGATCTTGACGCGCTGGGTTCTGCGTGGGGTATTCATAAATTAGCAAGAGCTTATGAAAAAGAAACATTTATTCAAAACAAGACATTCGATGAAACCACGCAACGCGTTTATGATCATATGAGTCCATTAGACAAGCAAATCTTTATATCGCCAAAGGAAGCGACATTATTAAATGATAAAAAAACACTTGTAGTAATTTGTGATGTTGCTGATGAAACAAGAATTGAAAATCCTAACGCATTTAAAGGTATTGAAAAGGATAATATAATCATTATTGATCATCATCGAATCGGGGCAAACCCATTATATGCTTTTAGAGAAAATACTTATATTGACTCATCAGCATCGTCAGCCTCAGAAATTGTTAGTGAAATAATTGCTATTTCAAATAATGGTGACAAGATGGATGAGATCACAGCACAATATTTGTTAAATGGCATTTATCTTGACACTAATAATTTTCAAAAACAAACAAGTTCCAAGACTTTTTCAGCAGCTGCCTTATTAGAGATATGAGGCGCTAAGATCCAAATTTCAGTTAATACTTTAAAATTAGATATAGAAACCTTCAAACAAGTTTTAGAACTTCTTGAAAACTTGCAGGAGGTTAAACCTGGATATTTCATTGCTTATAAGAACATTTTTGTTTCCCCTGATGTAATTTCAATTGCTGCCGATGAAATCCTAAGAGTTAATGGAAGAAAAGCAGCCTTTGTTATTGGCAAATTAGCTGGGACTAAAAAATGTAAGATGTCAGCCAGAGGAATTGATACTAATGTTCAATTAATTGCAGAAGCAGTTAACGGTGGAGGACATTATGGCACGGCAGCAGCTGAAAGTGATGAAAATATCGAACTTTTTGTTGATAACTTAATACAAGCGATAGTGAGTGTAAAAAATGAAAGTAATAATAATTAAACAATATGATAAATATAAAGCAAATGAAATTATTGAAATCAATGATGGGTTTGCAAAAAATTTCTTAATAAAAAATGGTTATGCTCAACCAGTGAATAAGCAAACTCTAGCTAATTTAGAAAGAGTTAAGCAAAACATTGCCGAAGATCATGCAAGGGAAGTTGAAAAAGCGATTGTTTTAAAAGAGCAAATTGAAAAAATAACTTTAAACTTTTTCTTAAAATCGAACGGAAATATTGTTCACGGTTCAATAACCAACAAGGCTATTGAAAAAGAATTAATAAAACATAATATTAAAATTAGTGCTCATGCCTTAAATAAAGATTCTTATAACACTTTCGGAAAACATTATATTAATGTAAAGCTTCACCCGGAAGTTAATGCAATTTTATTAATTCAAATATTCGAAGAAAAATAATTTTATAACATAAAAAAACAATAAAATGAAGGGAGCAAAATGAGCATGCAAACATTAAACCCAAGAGAAACTGCTATTGCTAATAATGAAGCCTCCTTATTGGGATTAATTTTATCTGAACCTGAAACATATTTGAAAATTGCTGTTTTAATAAGGCCAGAAATGTTTCACTTTAAGAGTCATCAAATATTATATTCTGCTATTGTTGAAGTGCATAACTCTACTGAGCATTTTGACCTTTCTAATTTATTGGTTTACTTAGAGCAAAAAAAGCAGTTTGATTTAGTTGGTTCATTTTATATGAATACTCCTGAATATATTGGCTATTTGGTTCAAAATGCTGGTTTCTTGAGTGAAATTGAAATATATGTAAAAAACATAATCGATCAATATAAAATCGATAAACTTAATGAATTAATAGTTGATATTAAAAATACTATTGATAATAAAACCTTTAATGTGTCGGACCTTTTATCACATATTCAATTATCCTTGATCAATATTGATATATCAGAAATTAATTCCTCATTTGAAAAAATTGGCGATGTTGCAAACAATATAATGCAACAAATTTTGCGCAAGGAGGATAGTGATATTGGAATAGGATTGCAACTTGGTTTTCCAGAATTAGATGAATGCTTGCTTGGTTTAAATAGTGGGGATTTAACTATTATTGGTGCTAGACCGGCTATGGGTAAAACGGCCTTTGCTTTGAATATTGCTAATAATGTAGCTAAACAAGGGAAAAACGTTTTATTTTTTAGCCTTGAAATGTCCAATCCACAATTAGTCCAGCGGATGATTTCTATAGATTCAACTGTCCCTATTTACAAACTTAAAACCAAAGAATTAAGTATTGATGATCAAAGAAATTTATCTCATACTGTCGAAAACATGTTTGAGTGAAATATTGTATTAAATGATCTTGCTACTTTAAATATTTCGGATATTATTACCTTATCAAAAAGATACGCCCGAAATGCTAAGGTTGATCTTGTTATTATAGATTACCTACAACTTATTGGAGACAATTCAAAAAGGTCGCAAGAAAATAGACAACTTGAAGTGGCCAAGATTTCACGTTCATTAAAGCAACTTGGTCGGGAATTAGCATGCCCTATTATTGCCTTAAGTCAATTAAGCCGTAGCGTTGAAAAGCGTGAAGACAAAACCCCTATAATTTCTGATTTAAGAGAATCTGGAGGTATTGAGCAAGATGCCGATAGAGTTATCTTTTTACATCGCGATGACTATTATCGAAACAAAAAAAATGATCAAAATGCTAATAACGAACAAAAGGAAATGTTTTCAACAACAAACGTTATTGTTGCCAAAAACCGTCACGGATCAACTAAAACTATTCAATTAGGGTTTTATCCTGACTTTAATAAATTTGTCTATGTCTTAAAGGAACACGGCAACAACAAACATCAAATTTTCAAAGAAAAGGAGGATTAAATCATGGATAAGAAACAAAAAAACTTAGATAAAAAAATTCAAAAAACGAAGCTCTCCGTTGAGCAAAAAAAAGCTCTATATGATGAAAAAATGGCTATCTTAAACCCACAACAAGTAACCATTTTTAATATATGAAAAAAATATCCTAAAAAAGTTATTTGAATGTTATTGAGTGCTTTTTTATACAATATAGCAATTACTGTTTTTCTTAGAAAGGCAGCAACTATTGCTTCAGGCACATCATCGCTTTCGCAAATTATTACTTTTACTGCTCCTGCTACTGCACAATTCTATGGTTTATTTTATGTATTAGTTAATTTACCATTAATGTTTGTTTTCTGAAGAATGAATCCGAGAATGTTTATGGTTTTAACATACTATTGAATGCTATTTCAGGTTATTGTTCAATTAATATATATAGAATATGACGGTCGTGGATCAAATCCAATTGTTAACTTTATTAATCAAAAAATTTCATTCTATAATCCGGTTGGCGAGAATAATTTCTATTGAGCTCCTTTCGGAATTGATACGAGAGTAGTTTCAAAATTATATAACAACGGACAAAGTAAAGAAATATTAAAAGTTCTTCAAGGCGAAAATTTAACAATTGAATTTGATAAAGGCGCTAAGGAAGTTATTGCTTATTTTCAAAATCAATACGCTCCAAAAGACTTGAATTTGATAGTTAAAAATATTACTGATTCTGCATTAGTTGAACAATTTAAAATAGGAAAAGTATCACTCTTAGGTTCAATACCTTTATTATTAAAAGATACTAAAATTTATGGCGTTTATGATGGCCAAAATTGGCCGGTTCTTGTCTATGCTATTATGGGTGGTGCTTCAGAAGGATTTGCTTCTATAGTTGCATGAAGACAAAAAGGTTCTATTGGAGGAACATCAGTTATTTCTAACTTTATTGCATATAAAAATAAAAAACCAGTTGGTAATGTATTCTTAATGGTAGCAATTTGTTTTTCATCTTCATCAACGATTATCATTGGTTCGTTAGAATTTAGCGGAAATATTACAGGACATGTTTGAAATTCGGGCTTATTCTTAGTAAGAATTTTAGGTACTATTTCATATTTATTAGTATTTTCGACACTTGTTAATAAGTTTTATCCTAAATATAAGAAAGTTAAAATTGAGATATATACAAGATATCCTGAAATTGTTGCTGAACAATTTAAAAAGATTGGTTATGCTCACTCATTTAATATCTTTAATGGCGTTGGTGGATTTAGCCATGAGGAATTTGGCAAAATTGAAACTGTTGCTTTATTTTTAGAAAAAGATATTATTATGGAACAAGTTAAGAAAGTAGATAAGTCTGCGTGAATAACTACCTCAAATATTCATAGTATATCCGGTGTATTTGATACATCATTTGTTGATTAAGAGTCTATATAGAGACTCTTTTTATTTTTTATAATACTAGTTTCGTATAAAATAAATTTTTATTTCGTTAAAAACTTTATAATTTAATATATTTTATTGGAGCAAAATGAGCAAAAAAGTAATTTTAGGAATGAGTGGCGGAGTTGATTCTAGTGTGTGCGCATACCTACTCTTAAAACAAGGATATGAAGTTGAAGGTTTGTTTATGCGAAATTGAGATTCATTTTTAAACAATGATTTCTTAGGCAATGAAGACATTTCACAAAATATTTGTCCACAAGAACAAGATTATCAAGATGCAAAGGATGTTGCAAATCAACTAAATATTAAGCTACACCGTGTGGATTTTGTTAAGGAATATTGAGACAATGTTTTTAAATACCTAATTAATGAATATGAAATTGGCCGTACACCAAATCCTGATATTTTTTGTAATAAATTTATAAAGTTTAAAGCTTTTTCGGATTATGCATTTAATGAATTAAAAGCCGATTATATTGCTATGGGTCATTATGCATACACTAATGATGGGGAATTATTTCGGGCCTTTGACCAGACTAAGGATCAATCGTATTTCTTGGCTCAATTAAACAATGAACAACTAAAAAAGGTTATTTTTCCTCTAGCTAATATAACAAAAAATGAAGTAAGAACAATTGCTAAGAAGCTAAACTTAAAAACTGCCTTTAAAAAAGATTCAACAGGCATTTGTTTTATTGGCGAAAGAAGATTCACAAAATTTCTTGAAAATTATATTCCTGCTCAACCAGGTGACATAATTGATATTGCCACAAGCAATAAGGTTGGGGAGCATAACGGCGCAATGTATTATACAATTGGTCAACGCAAGGGTTTAAATCTCGGTGGATTTAAGAAACCTTATTTTGTTGTTGGACATAATATTAAAAAAAGAATTATTTATGTTGCTAATGAGGACCATAAAGAATATTTGTTATCCGATAAGATTATTGCCAAAGATTGAAATTTAATTGCTAAAACATATAATCAGGAAAACCTGTCGGCCAAATTTAGATATCGTCAAGAAGATATCAAATGTAAGATTCAACTTTTAGACAATAATGAAATTGCGATCATGTATAATGAAACAGAAGCTATAACCCCAGGACAACAAGTTGTAATTTATGATGGTCAAAAAGTTGTAGGGGCAGCAATCATTGATAGAATTTTTTATAAACAAAAACAAAAGAATTTTTTATAAATCAAATAATGATATAAACAAGGAGAAAAAAATGCTTTCATCAAAACAAATTAGACAAATGTGACTTGATTTTTTTGCTTCAAAACAACATCTTGTTGTAGAATCTAAATCTTTAATACCTCAAAATGACCCTTCATTATTATGAATTAATTCGGGTGTAGCAACATTAAAAGATTATTTTAGCGGTAAAAAAGTTCCGCCCGCAAAGAGAATAACAAATTCGCAAAAATCAATTCGTACTAATGATATTGAAAATGTTGGTATAACCGCAAGACATCACACCTTTTTTGAAATGCTAGGAAATTTTTCTATTGGTGATTATTTTAAAAAAGAAGCTATTGCATTTGGATATGAGTTTATTTTTAATGTATTGAAACTCGAAAAAGAAAAAATATATATAACATACTATGAAGAAGATTTGGATACATATAATAGATGAATTGAGTTAGGTATAAACAAGGACCATCTTATAAGTGGAACAAGAGATACTAATTTTTGAGATGTTGGTCAAGGACCTTGTGGCCCTGATACTGAAATTTTTTATGACCGGGGTGAAAAATATGATAAGCGCGGCATTGAATTGTTAAAAGAAGATATTGAGAATGATAGATATATTGAAATATGAAATATTGTATTTTCGCAATTCAATAATGATGGCGAAAATAACTACTCTGAATTAGCTACTAAAAATATTGATACTGGTGCAGGGTTAGAAAGAATAACCTCTATTATTCAGGATGCGCCTACTAATTTTGATACTGACCTATTTTTGCCTATTATTAGAAAAGTAGAAGAATGAACAAAATATCACTACGATATAAATAACTATTTTACAAAAGAGCCAGAACAGTTAAAAATTAATACTTGATTTAAGATTATTGCGGATCATATTAGAGCAAGTGTGAATGCTATTAATGATGGCGTTAGCCCTTCAAATGTTGGTAGAGGATACATTATTAGACGTTTAATAAGAAGAGCTTACCGCGCTGGTTTATCATTAGGAATACAACAAAAAACTTTTTTATATAAATTAGTTCAAGTTGTTAAGGACTCATTGATATATGAAATCGATGTTAAAACTGTTTCAAGAGTAATTTTTGATGAGGAAAATTTATTTGCTAAAACCATTAAAGATGGCGAAAAACTTCTTGAACACGAACTAAATAAAAAAGGTTTTATTGATGCTAAAATTGCCTTTAAAATGTTTGATACCTATGGCTTCCCTATTGAATTAACGGCTGAAATATTAAAAGAAAAGAATATCGAAATTAATTTGCAAGAATTTTATGATTTTCAAAAGGAACATCAAGAACGTTCGAAAGGTGGCTTGAAGGCTGCGATGCAAAAGGTTATTAATTCGCTTTCACTGGTTGACAGGAAAATTTCTGAATTTATTGGTTATGAATTTCTTGAGTCTAGATCAAAAATTATCTATTTGCTAAATGAAGAGCAGGAAATTGATAAGGTAGATAGCGATGATGATTTTTCTTATGTTATTCTTGACAATACTCCTTTTTATGCAACTAGTGGTGGACAAAATCATGACTTTGGCTATATGATGCAAGGAAATAATAAAATTGAAATAATTGATGTATTTAAAGATAAATACCAAAATCATGTTCATTATGTTAAAGGAAAGATTGATAAGAATTTACCTATTGAATGTTATGTGGACAAAGAAAAAAGAATTAATTATGCTAGAAATCATAGTTCAACACATATTATGTTCCATGCTTTAAGAAGAGCTTACACAAATGATATTATTGAACAACTTGGTTCAAACATTCATCCTGAATATTTTACATTTGACTTCGGATTAGATCATCGGCCAACTAAGGATGAAATTAAAAAAATTGAGCATATTATGCATGAATATATTGCAATGCAGGCTAAGAGAAATTATATTATTACTTCAGTCAAAAAAGCACAAGAAATAGGGGCATATATGACAATTGATGAATCTGAATATTATGATGCTAACAATGTCAGAGTTGTTGAATTTGAAAATATTACTAAGGATTTATGCGGTGGGACACACGTTGAAAATTCTGGCATAATCGAAAACTTTAAAATTGTTTCTGTTGATTCAAAGGGAACTGGAATTTATCGTTTGAAGGTTATTACCTCGGAAGAGTATGTTAATAAACATTTATACAATGAAATTTTAGAAAAGCAAAAATTATTGTCTTCCTTGGTAAAGAATAATAGAGCATTAGAATCTAATTATAATTTATCTTATTTGGTAGATATTCCTAGCCTTTCATCGCAGAAAGAAAAAATGTTGGATTATTATGATGAAGTCGAAAGTAAATTAAGAGAAGATTATAAGAAATTATTAAAAGAAAAGAATAATGAATCAGTAAATTTAAATGCTTATAATCCTGAAATAATTGGCAATAATGTTAAGTTATTCATAATTAATGAAAATGATGCAAGCTTACTAAGAAAAATTGCTGTGCAAATTCGTGAAGCAAATGCTGATGCATTGATAATCGGTCTTTCTAGAATTAAAGATGATAATTATTTTTTAATTGTTGCTTCAAAACAATATGACTCAACAAAGATTTTTAAAAGGATAATTTCTAACTTTAATGGTAAAGGTGGCGGTAATCAAATAGTATCGCAAGGATCAATCAATTCAACTAAACAGATTAAAATAATTATGGATGAAATTAAGGAATTAATAAATGCGTAAACTAGCTATGGATTTAGGCTCAAAAACATGCGGTTTTGCTATCAGTGATATTAATAATATAATTGCTTCTGGATTAGAAACACTCTATTTTGAGGAATGACATTTTATCGACGTTATTAGGAGAGTAAAATATTGACTATATGAAAGTCAATATAAGAATGAAATTGATACAATTATCTTAGGTTATCCAACAAGAATGGATTTTTCAAGAAGTCCAAGAACAATCATGGTGGAAAAATTTAAGCAAAGACTTCAAGACAATGTTGAAATAAATGTTATTTTACAAGACGAGAGAGAAAGTACAATATTTGCTGAAAATATTTTATATAATGCCGGATATAACGGCAAAAAAAGAAAAAATAAAAAAGATTCATTAGCTGCCCAAATCATACTAGAGGATTATTTAAAAAAAGGTTAGATTTATGGAAGAAATAAATAAAAATAACAATAAAAACATACGACAAAAATTATTTATCTTCTCACAAGAAAGAGAAATCATTTTGGAAAACAATGTTAAAATGTGAGTTTTGTTTTCGATTGAAGAAAATGGTGAAAAATACATATTTTTAACTAATAAAAAAGGTATTTTTCTATTTAGACAAACAAAATCTCATATTTTAGAAGAGGTAGAAGATGAAGGAATTGTTTCAATCTTAAGTGATTTATTAGAAGAGTTTGCTAATGAATTTGAATTAGTAGATGAAAATGGCGAATCTATTGAACACATTTTGTTTGAAGCTGAGACGGTAGATAATTTATGCGCAAATTAATATATATATCATCTATTTCTAACGGGACAAGCAAAATACCTCCCAACGTAAGAACGGGATTAATTATTTCTATTGCTATAGCTTTATTAATTGCCATTATCGCTCTTGTTCTTAGCCTTTATTATAAGAAGAAGGCTATTAAAAAATATTTATCCCCTAATGAAGAACGCGAAAAAGAAAAACTTATTAAAATTAATCCTAATTATGGTGTGGTTCTAAGCGGTATTAAGAAGTTTTATAATAATGATTTAAGTGATTTTTTTGTATGTTTTGTTGTTAATACCATTTATTTAAATGATTACCATAATATTTATATAGAAGATGATGATAATTATCTTGCTTTATCAGTATCAAATTTAGCTAATAAGAAAGTATTTTTTAATGGAACAATAGATTTAGGTATTAATGAAAAAATTTTATATGAATTTCCAGATCTAAAATTTGAAAATATCCAAAGTGTTGCTAAGCTTCCAAATGACAATGAATTAATAATAATTTTAAATAATAAGGATCAATTATTGGAGTCAACCATAAGTTCTAAAATAAACTTTTTAAACCCAAAAGGAATAATGATTATTGAAAATAATAAAAACATTAATTTAGATTTGTTAAAGAAGATATCAGCAAATCTTGGTTTGCGTTATGAAACTTTAAAATTCAAAAATAAAAGTGTTATACTTTTAGCTAAAAATAACATAAAAGACATTGTTGAAAGAGGAGAAAAAGAAGATGGAAGATAAAAAAATATATTTAACAAAGGAGAGCCTTGAACAATATGAAAAAAGATTAGCATATTTGCAAGAAGAAGCTAGACCGTTAGTCATCGAAGAAATCAAGGAAGCTAGAAATCAAGGTGATTTATCAGAAAATGCTGAGTATGATTCGGCCCGTGATAAGCAAGCCGCCATTGAAAACGAAATTCTAGAAATTCAACATATTTTAGAAAACGCCCATATTATTGTTGAAGACACAACCGGTTCTCATATTGTTAAAATTGGTTCAACAGTTAAGGCTTTAAATTTAAAAAATAATGCTGTTTTAACTATTATTATTGTTGGCGCACTAGATGCAGATCCATTTAGTGGGAAAATATCTAATTCTTCTCCGTTAGCCAAAGCAATTCTTAATCATAAGGTCGGCGATATTGTAGAGGTTGAGGCCGCTCCTAAATATAAGGTAAAAATTGAATCAATAATGTAGCTAAATATCCAGATTGTAGATAATTAAAATATATATTGTAAGATATAATAATAAGTTATAGAACTTCCGTATTTTTTAAAAATATAAGGAGGTTTTTTATTTTAAATCTTGAACTTTTTTCAATATTTGCTTTTAGCAAAAATATTTAAAAAAATTTTGTTAAATTTATTTTATTTTTTTTAACTTAATCATGTATAATGATATGGTACTTATTTTAAAAACGTTCTTATTTAATGTAAAAAATTAAAAAATTTTCATAATAAAAAGTTTAAAATAATGTATACTTATAAAAGTGCACTTTTTTGTGCCTAATATGTAGTTCTTTGAAAACTGGATACGAATACCATAACGTCAATTTTAATTTTTTAAAAATATAATAAAACCAAAATCAAATTTTAAGAGTTTGATCCTGGCTCAGGATGAACGCTGGCTGTGTGCCTAA